>NZ_JBWKYJ010000015.1:0-76138 GCF_059423685.1 Acidovorax sp. GW460-11-11-14-LB4
GGATTCGGGGGGGGTGATTGAGCAGTGGCCTGCTATAAATAGCGCAATTAATATTTCACGACTCCATGAGAGAAAAAAAAGCCACGGCGGGGATCATTGAAGGAGCAGTCCGACATCGAGACTCAATTGATACCACACTACTACTAGAAGACCTTAAGCGGCGGTATCGCGACGCTGGCGCCCCAATAGGAGTGACGTTCCGCGACCTAGCATCTTGGGTACGAGCGGGCGACCAGTTCACTCATCAGATCCACCCATATCCTGCAAAGCTGCTCCCGCATATTGCGAACTTCTTTGTTCGTGCGAGCTCGCTTTGTAAATCCGGTAAGACAGTCCTAGACCCGTTTTGCGGTTCAGGAACCGTCGCGCTCGAAGCTTCGTTGGCCGGAGCAGAGCCCATCGTGGCAGATGCCAACCCCTTTGCTCTTTTGGTCACAAAAGTCAAAACCACTCCCTACGCGATCCCTGACCTTATCGCAACGGCATACAAGCTGCGCGCACGGATTTCTCGGCTCCGTACGGCTGATCCAGTCCCTGTGGTAAACGATCATTTGTGGTATTCAAGGTCCACAAAGAAGTCGCTCGAAAAGATCCTAAGGGCAATCATGGAGGTGGAAGATGCGGACATTCGAGACTTCTTTAGGGTCTGTTTTTCCGTTGCAGCGCGGCGACTGAGCTATGCCGACCCCTCCGTAAACGTACCCGTTCGATTAAAGGAGAAGCCATCTCTTTCAGCTACCTCGAACGAAGAGATCCGCAAGCATCTGAAATGGCTTGAAACAGTTTCGCCAGTCGAAGAGTTCGACAGGGTTGTCCAACTTAACATTGGTCGAGTCCATGCAGCCAACTTAGCCTTTCCCGGAAGAAGAACGGCGAGCGTTGTAGGTGAGGATGCGAGGAAACTGGTTGACCAAAACTCCCGACGTCGCCCTGCCGCTTCAGTTCCATTGACGATCACATCCCCACCCTATGGCAGTGCACAGAAGTACATCCGAGCCTCCAGTCTTGCATTGAATTGGCTTTCACTGTGCCCGCCAGGTGAACTCGCCGCACTAGAAGGACAGTCGATTGGAAGGGAGCATCTGTCTTCCAAATACAAAGCTGCGTCTTGCACAACAGCCGACAACTTATCAACGGAGTTTCGAGAGCTTGTTGAACGCATCCGAGTCAAAAATTCAAGGCGAGGCTCCATCACTGAGACGTATTTTCGTGAGCTAGGCGATGCGCTTTGCGAGATAGAACGAGTGACAACGCCAGATGGTCACGTAATTCTGATTCTAGGAAACAACACGGTCACCGGTTTCAACGTTGAGAACGACTGTTTTGCCACGGAAATCATGCTTGAGCTAGGTTTTTCACTAGAGCTAGCACTAATAGACAGGATTCACTCGCGTGGACTGATGACCACCAGAAACAAGAGTGCTGTTCCAATATCTGGGGAAACCATTCTGATGTTCCGGAAGCAGCAATGACACCTGCAGATATTGATCGAAATTTACGAACGCTCGTTGAGCATGCCTGGGACCGTGAGGTAACCTGGAGTCAAATTCAGGCCTGGGCAGGGAATTTCACCGGCCAAACTGCCGCGGCTGATGTAGAACGAGAGCATGGCCTGATCGCGCTCACTCGTTTCATTTACTTCGGAAAACGACTTGTCCGGGAGATGCTCCGTTCTCTCTACAGAGACCACTTTGAGGCACCACTTATTCAGCGCGTACGCAGAAATTGCTCAAATACTCGTGACATCACAATACTGAAGACCTTATTCCAACAAGAGTTGAACTCAACTCGATTCATCGGAGTGGGCAATCCGGCTGAAAGCGGCGCACACCTGCTTTATTATTTTCGCCAAATCAACCGTCTTTCAAAGGATCTCTTTGTTGATATCGGTGCTGCCTTCAGTGAAGTGCAGCCGGGCGGACGAATAGCAGCCCTTCAGGCGACAGATTTGTCCGCTTGCCGCTATGTCTTTTTTGATGACGTTGTCGGCTCGGCAGAGCAGTCCACTTCATACCTATCGGCAAAACTTCGAAGAATTCGAAAGGCAAATCCCCAACTTGATCTTCGGTTCATGTGTCTATTCGCGACCTCACAGGGCCTCGCAACATTAAATAACAAAAATATGTTCGACGGCAAAGCGGCATGCCTATTCGAGCTCGATGACACATATAAAGTTTTTAATATCTTGCAGCGCTACTTCCCGCCCGGACTAATCGGAACTTTTAACAACCAGATCTTTGAAAATATGGTGCGCCACTATGGTCAGATCCTATTCCCTCGCCATGCTACAGGTTATAAAGATGGCCAGCTAATGCTTGGCTTCACCCACAATACTCCAGACAATACTCTCCCGATTTACTGGAACGAGGGCCGCAGAAACCCCTGGAGTCCAATTTTTGTCCGCTACGATAAGGTCTACTAAGTCGTGTACCCAGTAGATGACTCCAATCCGTTCGCGCCCATCCGCGCGTCCGACTATACCGACAAACAGATTAATGAGCTGTGGGTCGATGTCGGTGGAAATCGCATGACAACCATTCTAGAGCCACGCTCGCTGGGTTCTAAATATATTCTCGGAAGTAAAGGATCAGGGAAAACCCATTTACTCCGCTACCAGAGCTATCAGGTAGCTAGACAACGTTGGTCCAACAAGGGTGGCCTATCTATCGTTGAGAACGCTGGCTGCCTTGCCGTATTTCTTCGCACAACAAATATTGACGCACCGCGATTTGAAATGGCAAGTGGCGCGGCTGCTGCTTGGCAGCAGTTGTTCTCGGTCCATCTTGAGCTTCGACTCACGGAACTGGTTTTAGATGCACTCCTAGACATTAAAAACAGTAGTCCTGGCGAAAATTTCCATGACGAGGCGCTGATTAGTTCAATCGGAAAGACAATCGGTGTCTCAGATGAGGCCTTTCATCGACTACGTAGTATCGAGGAGCTGCAAGCATGGACACTCCATTGGCTACAGCGAATCGATGATGCAATAAATTCAGCCGCATTTTCTGGCCAAGTAGAACTTCATCTTCCATTTTCGATGGGCGGCCTTAGCTTGCCTATCGGGAACGGACTAAAACGATGGCATTCGACGTTCGAGAAGTTTCATCTAATTTATATACTGGATGAGATTGAAAATCTCACAATCAGGCAACAGGAAGTTGTCAATACGCTGGTGAGGTACGCAGAAGGTAGAGCAACATTCCGCCTCACAGGTCGGCTATACGCGCGGAAGACGTTGGCAACAGTATCGCAGGGGGAGGAGAATCGCGAAGGCTCTGAGTTTTCTGTGATCCGCTTGGACGAAATCCTTCGTTCGTGGAGCAACTATTCAGACTTTGCCAAGAAATTCATAGCCAAGCGGGTTGGCGGTAGCCACGGTGCCATTGCTGCATTTGATCCAAGAGAGACCTTCGAAGAGATTGATTTAGAGAAGTATGTAGAAAGACTTACTACATCGCTCGCAGACGCCAGATTCATCAGGCTGTTTCGGGACGCTGCAAGAAAGAGCGCGCACCCCAAACTGCTCGATGTTGCGATCGTCGAACACGTCATTGACACTTTGACAGTTGGATTTTCACCTCTATTTCAGCGCTTAAACGTGCTGCTATTTTGCAAAAAGCTCGCGCGCACTAGCAATCCACAATCAGTCGCCGCTCGCATTCGAGAAGACTGTCTAAAATATCTCGGGCGTACAGCTTCTGAGAAAAACTCCTATCGAACTGCAGTCGGGCACTGGAAGTTGGACCTGTTTGCTCAGCTCTGCAGAGAGTCAAAGAAACGGGAGGCCCTGATTCCCTATGCTGGGTTCAATTCACTTGTCGAAATGTCATCACACAACCCACGCAACCTTCTGGTACTGCTTGCGAAGGTTTATGAGATTGCAAACTTTAAGGAGGTTGATCTACGCTCAGGCAATAAAATACCTGTCGAAATTCAGTCGGAGGCCGCTATCGAGGCGGCGCGATTCGCGTTCGAAAGTGATTCGAACTATGGACAGAAGTCTGACCTCGCTAGAGAGGCCACGAGACGTCTAGCTGAAGTTCTAAGAACAGCGAGGTATGCACTTAACATCCCCGAAGTTTCTCCATTGGCAGTTAGCTTTAACAACGATGAATTGACCCCAGATGGCAGACAAATGCTTGAGTCTGCAATCAACTATTCGCTGATCCATGAGATCTATGAAGGTCGCATTGACAGGAACAATCAACTCATTCGCCGCAAGATTCAACTAAGCCCCATGCTCTCGGCTCGGTGGGGGCTTCCTATTGCTCGCCGCGGGGACATTAGCCTCAGCGGAGATGTAATTAACGCTATTTTTGATCAAAAAGCAAAAGATACCTTCGAGCCCTTACTAAGACAACTTCATAACAGATGGAACCTGCCTTTTACTCCCTTTTTTAAAGATGTAAGGCAGGAGGCGTTGTTTTAGATGGAATACTCTATTTTCTACAGGCGGTGCATTCAAGCAAATCGCCTAGCAAAAGAACTAGGACGATTTGATGTTTTTATATCCGCCTACAACTCAAGCGATAGAGTCAAAATAACCTTCAACAACATAAGTGCGCAGCAAAAAGTGTGGTTAATCCATCCGGAGTATCAATATGCACAAATTGAACACCCGGTCGGCCATACCATTGTGGCGCCGCAGATGGGGGATGAAATTTCACAGATTGACCATCTTCTAGCTGCAGTGCCAAACATCAGTGCGGTCTCGCTTTGCATTGATATAACAGGGTTCATGCGAAATTCGCTGGCATTCCTGATACCAAAACTGGCACATCTAGGCGTAAAATCATTTGTAGCTATTTACTCTGAGCCTGTTAGCTACTCAAAGCAAGAGGCAACGCAATTCGCAACGACGACTTCAGAAGTTGTTCGCCCAATAAGAGGGATGTACGGCAGCCCAGGCAACGGGCAAAACCATCTTCTAATGGCTGTTGGGTACGATCATCAACTAATTAGCCAAGTTTTCTCATACAAGAACAACGTTATTACGCACCCTCTTTTCGCATTTCCCTCGCTCAGTGCTGACATGTATCAGCAAAGCGCACTTCGAGCGGAGAAGAGTGGCGAGATTGTTTTGAAAGAGGATTGGATCAACAATCGTTTTTTTGCACCAGCGAATGATCCATTCGCAACAGCTGGAATGATCAGCGAGCGGGTGCGGCACATAGACCGAAAGGGTGCTGGAGAGAACATCTTCTTGGCACCGCTGTCGACAAAGGCTCAAGTGCTTGGGATGAGCCTTTATTGGTTGCTAGAAGGCAGAAGCCGCGGCAGATGCTCAATCTTGCTTCCAGAATGTTTGACGTATTCACGAGAAACAAGCACCGGTCTCAAGCGTCTTTGGTCTTATGAAGTGGAGTTAATCTAAGTAGACCTTGACGCCCTTGAAATGCGTACTTTGCACAGCATGGACACCGTTAAGTCAGTTGTCTGCAGTCTACCTATGTGCGGGTCTATACACAGTGCGATGCGGGTGGTCCATCAACTATTCAACGGCACACGCTCTTGCAAGGGAGCGCACGGGCAAGGAAATTCGCCCATGTTGCGCTAAAAAAGCTTCACAAGCGTAGCGTGCTGAAAACGTTGCCCTATCGGACAGCATAGCTGTGCCAATCAGCCTGGCGCCATCATCAACCAGATCGCCCCTTAATTAGGTCACATCAAAACGATCACGCAGCCACGCCACGGTGTCCCCCGTCACCTCATCCCGATTCGTCTCATTCAAGATCTCATGCCGCGCCGCCGGGTACAGCTTGACCGTGACATCGGCCACACCGGCGTCCCGATACCGCTGCCCCAGTTGCTGGATCAAGACCCCGCCTGCGGCCAGCGGGTCTGCGTCGCCGGATGCGATGAGGATGGGCAGGTCGCTGCGGATGCGCGCGAGTTGCGCGGGGTCGGCCAGGCTGGGCGCGGGGGCGAAGAGCGAGGGGATCACGTCGGGCGGCACGTCCCAGCCGCACCACGGGTCGGCCACGTAGGCGTCTACCTCTGCAGCGTCGCGCGATAGCCATTCGTAGCCGGTGCGGTGCTCAAAGCCTGCGTTGAATGCCGCGAGCCCGGCGGGCGCATCGGCGGGGGCGTTGGCCATGGCGGCGGCGAGCAGGTCGAGGGCGGTGGAGCCTGACAGGATGACGCCGGCCCAGGTGGAGGAATGATCGATGATGGCCGCCTGCGCTGCGAACGAGCCCATGGAGTGGCCGAACAGGAACACGGGCAGTTGCGGCCCGTGCTGTGCGCGTAGCAGTGCGCCGAACTGGGCCACGTCGGCAATGAGGCCGCCGAAGCCTGCGCTGCCAAAGTCACCCAGCTTGCCACCCGCAGTGCGCCCGTGGCCGCGATGGTCTACGGCGTGGACGATGAAGCCTGCGGCGTTCAGGGCCCGCGCAAAGCGGTCGTAGCGCTCGCCGTGTTCGGCAAGGCCGTGGGAGATTTGAACGACGCCCACTGGTAGGCCCGGGGTTTGGGCCCAGCTGTAGGTGGTGACCTGGGTGCCGTCTGCGTTGGACTGGAAGGAGGAGGTGGTGGTGCTCATCGTTTCATTCTGGCACGGGGTTTGGTTGCCACGCCACGATGAAATTGCCACTGGCGTGGCCGCCACCGCTTTCAGCGTGGCGCGCGGGCCGCCTGCAATGCTGCGCGAATTGCGCTGACCACGACCTCGGGCTTCTCCAGCGGAATGCCGTGCCCGCTGTCCACCCACTCCTGGGTGGAGCCGGGGTAGAGGTGGGCGAAGTCGGCGCGTTTTTGGCGCACGTCTTCGGCCAGTGCAGATGAAGCCCCCGGGGTTTGCAGTGCGCTGAGCACAAACACGGGCACCGATGGGTCCACCGGCAGGCAGGCAACGCGTTGCCCGGTGGCGTCCAGCGCTGCCAGCTCTTGTTTGACCACGTCAGAGGTGCCCAGGCGGAAGGCCACTTTCAGCCAGGTCGGCCACAGGTCGGGGTTGCCAGCCCCGCGCATCTGCTCGGGGTGGGTGGAGTCCACCAGCACCAGTGCCGCCACCTCTGCGGGGTATTGGCGTGCATACAGCTGCATGTACAGGCCGCCCAGCGAGTGCCCGACCAGCACATAGGGCGGCGGTAGCTGGCGGGCCCTGAGCAAGGCCCGCAGCTCTTGCACCACCTGCGCCCCATCGCGCGGCTGGGAGGACGCATCGCTGCGGCCGTAGCCCGCGCGGTTGTAGGCCAGCGCGCGGGTTTCTGCCACGGTGTCGGGCCAGACCTTGGACCACCAGTCCAGCCGGGCGCCCAGGCCGTTCTCGAACACCACCACCGGGGTGCCCTGCCCCGCCTGCACGTATTCGACCGTGCGCCCGTCCACCGCGTCGGTGGTGGCGCCGGGCAAGCTGGCGCAACCGCTCAAGCAGACTGCCAGCAGCAGGCTGGCCCAGTGCCATCGCGTCATGGTGCAAGGCCCGTTGCAGACAAGGGTGTAGCCCGCAGGCTAAAGCGGTGCGGTGCCATTTAGCAGCGCCCTGCTGTGCGCAGCAGTGCATTGCATTCCTTGGCTGCACCGCGGCCCTGTGGCTGTGCGGCCGCTGCGGGTGCCTGGGCGCCACCATTGCCCGCGCCGCCCACCATGGCGGTGCAGACGGCGTCGGAATGGGGTGTCTGGCCGAAGCTCATGGCTTTCTGAAAGCCCGTTGCACCGTACAGATAGCACCGGTAGCTGGCGCCGTCACGGGTGTTGACGGTGTAGTTGATGCGGCCGCCGGTTTCCTCTTGCCGTTCGGTGATGGTGAACTGGCCTGCCGTGCGGCCAATGGCTTGCGCAGTGCGCTGCTCCAGCCCCGCTTGGTCGAGGGTGGACGCGCAGCCGGTGAGGAATGCCACGGCCGCGACGAGGCCAGCAACGGAGGTGAGGGACAGGGGGTGGTTGCGATTTGTCATGGTGTGAGCGGCAGTGATGGGGGGTTGTGGGTGAGCGAGCGAAACCGTGTGGGCAAGAGGTGGGTGATGACGGCAGGGCCGCAGCAAATTGAATATCTGGGGACACTTCTGCGGCGCATGGGATGAACGCAGGGGACCGACAACACATCCGTGGGCAAGGCTCCGCCCGGCGGCCTTTTAAAGCCGCCAGCCCGTGTTGAAGGGAGTGGGTAAAACTCAGCCCGGTTTGCGGGCCACGATGAAGGCGCGGATGTCCTTGCCGCGCGTGCCGTGCCGCTCGGTGCAGACGATTTGCAGGCCCTGCTGCACCATGGCTGAACGGAGCCGCTGTTCGTCAAAGGACAGCACCGGAGGGGCCTTGCCGATGGCGCGCATCAGGGGCACGGCCAGGTAGGGGATCAGCGGGTTCATCTCTGCGATGCAGGCGGTCTTGGAGATCAGCAGCCCACCCGGGCGCAGCACCTTCACCAGTTGCCTGAGCGCGTCGTCCAGATCGCTCATCAGGTGCAGCACATTGAAGGCAAGCACCGCGTCGTACACCTCAGGCCCTGGGGCCATGGCCTCGGCGTCGGCCACGGCGAAGCGTAAGGCTGCAGAGGGTTGCGCGGCCAGCCGCTGGTGGGCGATGGCGATCATCTGCGACGACACATCGGTGGCCAGCAGGCTGCGGGTGAATGGCGCCAGGCGCAGCGCCGTGCTGCCGGTGCCGCAGCCAATCTCCAGCACGTCATGCTGGGGCGACAGCAGGCCTTGCACGCGCTGCAAGGTTGCTTCATACCCTGCCAGGTCGGCAATGGGGTCGGCAGCGTATTTGGGTGCAATGCGGTCCCAGAAGCGCGCTTTGGCTGACGCAGCCGGCGGGGTGGCGGCGGAGGGCAATGCGCGGGAGACGGGGGCAATGGCAGAAGACGACATGGTGTGCGGACCGGGTGAAGTGCTGATGCGGCTAGGTACAGAGGCAAGTTGCTGAGGCAAGTGCAATGAGCAACACCCAGATGCTATCCATGCATTGAAGCTCAGGAAACTGCGGTAAATTGCAGTGAACATATACGTTTACGCATGGATAAGCTCGACTGGAACCAACTGAAGGCCTTTTTGCAAACGGCGCAGACCGGCTCGCTGTCGGCCGCCGCGCGCAAGCTGGGCCTGACCCAGCCCACCCTGAGCCGGCAGGTGGCGGCCATTGAGCAGCAGATGGGCGTGACGCTGTTCGAGCGCGTGGGCAAATCCATGGTGCTCACGCCCACCGGGCTGGACCTGCTGGAACACGCCCGTGCCATGGGCACTGCTGCAGAGGCCCTGGGCCTGGCTGCCAGCGGGCGGTCGCAGGCGGTGGGGGGCGTGGTGTCGGTGTCAGCCACCGATGTAGTGGCGACTCACTTGCTGCCGCCCATCCTGCAACGCCTGCGGGCACAGGAGCCAGGCATTGCCGTGGAAGTCATCGCCTCCAACGCGCTGAGCGACCTGCTGCGCCGCGAGGCCGACATTGCCATTCGCCATGTTCAGCCCGAGCAGCCCGAGCTGATCGCCCGCCTGGTGCGCGAGGCCCGGGCGTGCTTCTACGCGTCGGACAGCTGGGTGCAGGCCCACGGCCACCCGCGCAGCGCGGAGGACGCTGTGAATGCGGATTTTGTGGGGTCAGACCGCAACGGCCAGTACCTTGCGTACCTGCGTCAGTACGGTTTGAGCCTGAGCGAAGACAACTTCACCTGCTACGCCGACCACACCGCAGCCCACTGGGCGCTGGTGCGCCAGGGCATGGGCATCGGCGCCATGATGGACGAGATCGCCCGCGAAACGCCGGGCATCGTCCGCGTGCTGGACGAAGTGGCGCCGGTGCGCTTTCCCGTCTGGCTGGTGTCGCACCGCGAGCTGCGCACATCGCGGCGGATACGGGTGGTGTTTGAGGCGCTGGCCGAGGGGTTGGCCGTAGATCGCTGAACGCCCGCGCCAAGGGGTCGTGGAGGGCTTGCATGGCAAGGGTGAAAGGGCCACCGCAGCGCAAGGTGAAAGCAGGCGCACTAACCTCGCGTCACCACTTGAACACACTGACCATGACCACACCGCGCGCCGCCGACTTGCCGAGCACCCACCCGAGCGCGCCGCTGGACGCCGCCACCGTGGGCGAGATCATCCAGATGGCGCTGAGCGACCACGTGAGCTTTGCGCAAATCCGCGCCGTCCATGGTCTGCACCACGATCAAGTCAAGGTGCTGATGCGCACGCACCTGGCGCCGGGCAGCTATAGGGCGTGGCGCAAGCGGGTAAGGGAGTTTGGGGAGCGCCGGGAGAACTACAAGTAGGCGGTGGGCAAGCGCTGCTCAGCACCTGTTCAGCACCCGTTCAGCCTGGTACCGGCAACATGGCGGCAAGGGTCAAGGCGGCATCTGACCCCGACCCTTCTCCACCTCTAGCCGCTACAGGAACCACCATGAACACCGACCTCAAGAACTTTGTGCTCCCCATCGCCCGGACCGTGTCCGCCACGCTGTTTTTTGTGTTCAGCGTGGCCTTTCTCTCGGTCCCGTACAGCCTGGAGCAAGACCCCAGCGATGCGCAGCAACTGACGCACCCAGTGGCCCCACGCCACATGACCTGAGCCTGGGTGCCAGCGCAACCCATCGGGGCTCGGCCAAGGCCCATCAAGCGGGCAAATCCAGGCGGGCCCAGGCGGCCATCACATCCGGCTGCTTCTTGATCCAGTCGGCAGACATCATGTTGGCGCCCCAGTGGTGGATGCGCGCCACGCCCTCCCCCATGTTCCACAGGTGCCGCAATTGCACGAAGAGCGGCAGGGCGGCGAGGTCAGCATCGGTGACATGGCCGCCGCCTGCGCGGTAGCCAGCCAGGTACTGCTGCCAACGCTTCAGCAAGGCTTCGTCGGGCTCCATGGGGGCCTTGCGGGGTAGGTTCGACCACAGCCACACACACAGGTCATAAGCCAGGAACCCCGGCCCGGCGTCGTCAAAGTCGAAGAAGGCGGCCCGGCGCACTCCCTCGGCATCGGTGTACACATGGTTGTTGAAGCCATGGGTGTCGCCGTGGCACATCACACGGGTCAAGGTGCTTTCAACATCCGCCAGCTCACCCAGAAGGCGGTGGATCAGTTCGCGGTAGGCATCCAGCACGGTGGGGGCCACCTCAGGATGGGCGGCAAGGTACTCCAGCGTGCGGCCCGCCAGGTGGTGGCCGTCCAGCACGTAGAGGCTTGCGGGGCCGGTGTAGCTTTGCGCAGCGCTGTGAATCTGGGCCAGCGTGGCGCCGGTCAGGTGCAGGTCTTCGGGGGTATCGGGCACTGCGCCATCGCAGTGACGGAAGAGAACGAGCACACGAAGGCCCTCCGGGAACGGCAGGGTCACGCTGGTCGCGCCGTTCGCAGCCAACACCGGAGAGGCCACACCCACGCCCTGCGCCTCCAGGTGAGCCAACAACGCCAGCTCAAAATCCACGTTGAACGGACCGCGCGGTCGGATGGCGCAGAGCCTTGCCACGTAGCGGCTGCCGTCCGCTGTTCGCACAGCGTAGTTGTCATTGAGGTTGCGGCGGATCAGGTAGCACTGCTGCACGGGCAGGCCGTAGTGGCGCTCTACCCACTGCGCTACAGACGCGGCTGAGGCCGTGGTGTGGGAGGCAACCAGTGTTGTGTCGGGCGATGGGGTTGAATGCATGCGGCATTCTGCATGCAAGCCATACGACGGTCGCGCACGGACAGTGGCACATGGCGTGCCTTTGAGCAAATGGCCCGCCAGCGCTTACTGCTGGTACGCAAGCAGTATCAAAACCATAGCACCGCGCGCCACGCTTACCAGGGGAGTGGCGCGCCACTGTAGGCGTAGAAGCTGCCCGTCTCCTCGGGCGCGAGCCCATCCAGCACCCGCAGCATGTCGCCCGCCGCATCCGCCGCCGGGCGGCCTATTTCTGCGCCATTGAAAGGGGCCGACAACGCCGAGCTGACGGTGCCCGGGTGCAGCGCCACCAGCACGGCCTGCGGGTGGGTGCGGGCCACTTCGATGGACGCCGTTTTGACCAGCATGTTGAGCGCGGCCTTGCTGGCGCGGTAGCTGTACCAGCCGCCCAGACGGTTGTCGCCAATGCTGCCCACCTTGGCCGAGAGCACCGCCACCAGGCCGCGCCCCTGCTTGGGCAGCAGCGGTGCAAAGTGGGCCAGCACCAGCGCGGGGCCGAAAGTGTTGGTGCGGAAGGTGGCTTCCATCTGCGCGTAGTTCAACTGGCCCAGGCGCTTTTCAGGCATGCCGTGGGGGCCGTGCAGCAGGCCTGCGGCGTGGATGATGCAGTGCCACGGCCCCTGGGCCTTGAGCTGTTGGGCGGCGGCGGCAATGGTGGCTTCGTCGTCCAAATGGACCGCCGGGTCGGTGTGGCGGCCCAGGCCCACGGCCAAGGCGCAGCGCGGATCGGCCTGCAGGTGGGCGAGGAAGGCACTGCCGATGGCACCGGTGGCGCCGATGACCAGGGCGCGGTAGCCATCAGGCAGCGACTGCAAAGAAGTGAACGGCGTTGCGGTGGGTTGTGCTTGAGACATGGCGCGGTCCTGGGGTGAGGGTCTCGTGGTGTGGTTCGGCAAGCGGGCTACAGCGCATCCAGCCGCGTGCGCAGGCTCGCCGCATGCTCGCGCAGCGCATCGAGCTGCGGGCCCTGCATCTTCTGCAACTGGCGGAACACCATGCCAAGGCGGAAGTTGTTGCCCAGCGTGCCTTCGTTGCGCGCAAAAAAGTCCCAGTACAGCGCGTTGTACGGGCAGGCGCGCTCACCCACCTTGAGCTTCTTGTCGTAGTGGCAGCCGCTGCAGTAGTCGCTCATGCGGTCGATGTAGGCGGCGCTGCTCACATAGGGCTTGGTGGCCAGCAGGCCGCCGTCGGCAAACTGGCTCATGCCCACGGTGTTGGGCACTTCTACCCATTCAAAGGCATCGACATACACACCCAGGTACCAGCGGTGCACGGCAGTGGGGTCGAGCCCCGCCAGCAGCGCAAAGTTGCCGATGACCATGAGGCGCTGGATGTGGTGGGCATACGCATGCTCCAGCGACTGGCCCACGGCGTGCTGCATGCAGCGCATGCGAGTGTTGCCCGTCCAAAACCACTCTGGCAGCGGCGTGCTGTGGCCCAGGGCGTTGCGCTCGTCGTAGCCGGGCATGTGGGCCCAGTAGATGCCGCGCACATATTCGCGCCAGCCGAGGATCTGGCGGACAAAGCCCTCCACCGCAGGCAGGGGCGCGGCGCCTGCGTGGTAGGCGACCTGGGCGCGTTGCACCACCTCTTGCGGGCGCAGCATTTTGGTATTGAGGGCAAAGGACAGCAGGGAGTGAAAGAGCCTGCTGCTCTTTGTGCTCATGGCGTCTTCATACGCGCCAAAGTGCGGCAGCGTGGTGGTGATGAAGTGATCGAGCCACGCCAGTGCCTCGGCCCGATTCAGCGGCCAGCGCAGCGCGCGGGCCTGCGGGTTGCCAAAGCTTTGCACGCCCGCGGCCTGGATAGTGGCCCACAGGGCGCTGTGGTCGTGCGTGGGGCGCGCGTCGGGCGGCAATTCGGGCGTGCCGGGCCAAGGCTTGCGGTTGTCGTGGTCGTAGTTCCATTGGCCGCCTTCAGGCTCTCCGGCTTCATCGATCAGCACGCTGTGGCGCTGGCGCATGCGGCGGTAGAAGTGCTCCATGAGCCATTGCTTGCGGCCTTTGAACACCTCGGCCATTTCGGTGCGGATGGTGTAGAAGTGCTCGCTGCTGACGGCCTGCACGGCAAAGGCTTGTTCTGCACACCAGGTGCGCAGCTGCTCGTCCAGCCGCCATTCGTCCGGGTGCTGGTATTGCAGCGTCTGCGCGCCGTAGTGGGCCATGAGGGCGGCCAGGTTGTCGGGCACCGACTGGCGGTTGCTAGCGTCGTCAATCGCCACGTAGCGCACGCGGTGCCCGGCCTCGCGCAGGTGGCGGGCCAGGTCGCGCATGGCGGCAAAAATGGCGAGGATCTTTTGCGCGTGGTGCAGCACATAGTCGGTCTCTTGCCGCACTTCCATCAGCACATAGACCACGCCTTCGTCCAGCGTGGCAAACCACGAATGCTCGGGGTTGAGCTGGTCGCCCAGCAGCAGGCGCAGGGTGTGGGCACGCTGTGGGGTGAGGGGTTGTGGCGTGGTCATGCCGTGCCCCACATGCGGCGGTAGCTGCCGTCGGCATCGTGGTCTTGCGCCTGTTTGATGGGGTTGAAGCGGCGGCCTCCGCGCGGGTCGGTGCCGCGCCCGGCGATGTAGAGCCAGTTGGCCTGGTTGCTGTACACGTCGTAGTCCACCAGTTGCGATTCAAACCACGCCGCGCCCGCGCGCCAGTCGCCGCGCAGGTCGTAGATGAGGTAGCTGGCCACCACCTGGCGCAGGCGGTTGCTGAGGTAGCCTGTGGCAGCCAGCTCGCGCATGGCGGCATCGACCAGGGGCTGGCCCGTGTCACCCCGGCACCAGCGATCAAAACCGCGCGGGTTGTGCGGGGCGGGCGGCAGTTCTGACAGCCCGCGCGCCCGGTACAGCGCCGCACCGTATTGCAGGTGCAGCAGCCGAAAGTAGTCGCGCCACAGCAGCTCAAACCACAGCCAGTAGGTGCCGTCATTGGCGCCGTGGTCGCGCTCGAAATTTTTCAGATCGGCATAGATCTGGCGCGGAGACAGCGCGCCCGTAGCCAACCAGGGAGAGAACTTGCTGGAGTAATCCAGCCCCGTGAGCCCGTTGCGCGTGTCCTTGTAGCTGTGGGGCAACTTGCGGGCCAGGTACTGCGCCAGGTGGGCCAGCGCAGCGGCCTCGCTTCCATCACAGGCAGCGGTGCCGTAGGGGAAGGACGAGCGGGCATCGCTGCCCTGCGGCGGCGCGGGTTGCAGGATGGCTGCGGTGCCCTGCTCTGCGCCCGCTACCTGCAGCACGGAGGCAGGTACATCGGGTGGCGGCGGCAGTTTGGTCGGTAGCGGCAATGGCGCGGCGGGGGTGATGCCCGCGCGCTCTACCTTCTGGCGAAAGCTGGTGAACACGCCGGGCAGCTGGTCCACAGGCCAGGGCATGCGCGCCGGGGGCAGCAAGCTGCTGTGCCACACGGTACGCACCTGCAAGCCAGCGGCGCGCAGTGCGGCCACCTCGGCCTGTTCGTAGGGGGCGGCAATGTCTTCACACACCACGGTGGTGGCACCCACGGCCTGGGCCAGTTGCAGCAAGGCGGTGGCAGGCGGGGCCTGGCAGATGAGCAGTGGGTTGCCCAGCGCGCTCGTTTGTTGATGCAGCCCGCGCAGCGCAGCGGCGGTGAAGGCGCGGCGGTGCGCGCCCACGCGGGCAAAGCCCCACGGCGTGGATTCATCAGGCGCAGGCAAGCACACCACGGGAAGCAGGTGCGTGGCACCGCCGGTGAGGGCTGAACGCAGCGCGGGTTGGTCGTGCAGGCGCAGGTCGTTACGAAACCAGAACAGCACGGTGCTCATGCGACGCCCTCCCCTGCGGCCTTGTCGGTGCGTTTGCGTTCGCTGCGGCAGCGGTCGGAGCAGTACTTCACCTCGTCCCAAACCTTCTCCCACTTCTTGCGCCAGGTAAAAGGCAGGCCGCAGTGTTGGCAGGTCTTTTGCGGCAGGTCGGATTTTTTGCGCATGCGCATGGTTCAAAAGTCCAGGGTTTGCTGCTGGGGGTGCTGGGCGGCGTTGCGTGCGCGAGCCCGGGCGCGTGCCTGGGGGCCGCCTCCATCGCGAAACTGGCGGGAGCCGTGCTTTTCCACAATCGCAGCCTGGGCGGCGCGCACGGCGGGCTGGGCGCGCAGGCCGTGCACGCGGGCCTTGGCCGTGCGGGTGGCGGTGTCCAGGTCTACCAGCGGCACGGCAATGTCGTGGCCCACGCGCACGCCGCAGCGGGCCTGCACATCGGGCGGCATGCGCCAGGGCTCCAGCAGCCAGGCATCGGGCACGCGGCGCAAGGCGGGCAGCCACTGGCGCACAAAGTGGCCGTGGGCGTCGTGGTCTTGCGCCTGCTTGATGGGGTTATAGACGCGGGTGGTGTTGATGCCGGTGGTGCCCGCCTGCATTTGCATCTGACTCCAGTGGATG
The DNA here is from genome assembly GCF_059423685.1 of Acidovorax sp. GW460-11-11-14-LB4. NCBI lineage: Bacteria > Pseudomonadati > Pseudomonadota > Betaproteobacteria > Burkholderiales > Comamonadaceae > Acidovorax > Acidovorax sp. GW460-11-11-14-LB4. Next base: position 15,974 of record NZ_JBWKYJ010000015.1, read on the forward strand.
CCGGGCTCATAGTCCAGAAACTGGCGGGCCAGCCATTCGCCCACGGGCCGCCAGTGCAGCCACAGCGGGTACGAAGCCACCGACACCAGCATGGCGCGCATGCGGAAGTTGACCCACCCCGTCTCGCGCAGCATCGCCACGCAGGCATCGACCATGGGCCAGCCGGTGCGCCCGGCCACCAGGGCCTCGAAGTGAGCGGGGTTCCATTCCGCTTCGCGCAGGCCGTTGTAGCCCCGGTGCAGGTTGTGGTGCTCCAGCGCGGGTTCCGATTCAAGCTTCTGGATGAAATGGCAATGCCAGTGCAGGCGGCTCATGAAGGCCGTCAAGCCTTTGCGCTGCCACGCAGCTCCGTGCTCGGTGCTGGTTTTGAGTTGCTGCTGGCGGCGCTGGGTGGCCTGCACCACCTCGCGCATGCCGAGGCAACCCAATGCCAGGTAGGGCGACAGGCGCGAGCAGGCCCTGGGCGCTGTCAGCGGCGATGAGATGCCGCCCCTGTAGCCCTGGCTGCGCTCCGCCAAAAATTCTTGCAGCACGCGCAGGCCTTCTTTGCGCCCCCCGCGCTGGCGCTGGGGTGGGTCGTGCGCGGGCAGGCCCAGTTGAGCCCCGCTGGGCCAGGGCTGTGCAGGCCACGGCAACGTACGGGCCTGCAAGAGATCAGGCCCGGGGGCGAGCACCACTGGTGCGTGCATGTGGGCCTGCCAGTGTCCCTGCCAATCATCGCGTGAACGCAGGCGGCGCACCACGCCGTGCTGCGGCCATTCGCGCCAGGCCACGCCCTGCGTGCGGCACCAGCGGCCCACGGCCAGGTCACGGGCGTAGGTGTGGGCGTTGCCCGTTTCTTCGTGGGCCACCAGGGTGTGGAAGAGGGCCAGCGCGTGCAGGCGGGCCAGCACGTCCACCACCTCGCCCACGGCCACTTGCAGGGTGGCGCCGCGCCGTTGCAGGGCCTGGGCCAGGTCGTGCACGCTTTCTTGCACAAAGTGGTAGTGCTGCAGGGCCGCATCAGGCTGCGCCCAGAGGCTGGGCTCGACGACATACAGACACAGCACCGGGCCCTGGGCGTCGGCGTGCTGCAGCGGGGCGTGGTCGTGCACGCGCAAGTCGCGCTTGAACCAGACCACGGTGTAGCTCATGGCACAAGCCCTGTGCGCACAGATCAGGCGGCTGCGACCTGTCGCGCCAGCGCCAGGCCGCTGAGCCAGGCGCCCTCGACCTTGCCGCCATTCAGCCAGTCACCACACAGCCCCAGGCGGGCATTGGCGTCCCACCAGCAGCCCAAGGTCAGTGCGGGTTCGGTATCCGCATAGCGCCAGCGGTGCGCCGTGGCAGCCAAGGGTGTGGGGCCGCCCAGGGCCGCAAAGGCGGCGAGCAAGGCAGCGGTGACGCTGCCCGCGCTGTCTTCAATATGCGCCTCGCTCCACTCGGCACTGGCGTGCAAAAGCCACGTTTCTGGCCCCGTACGGCCGGGCTTGCTGCTATCGCGTGCCACCCAGCGCAGCGGGCCGGTGTTGATGAAGGCGCCGTCCCACGGCAAGGCCACAGGCGAGGCATAACGCAACATGACAGCCCAGCTGCCCCGCATGCGGGCACTGCCTGCTACCGCAGCGCCGGCGGGGGCCACCTGGGCTAACAGCGGCGCCACCTGAGGCGCGGGCACAGCCAACAGTACAGCGCGGTAGCGCTGCGCATGCAGCCCCTGCTCTGCGCAAGTCATGGCCCATCCTTCGGGGTGCCGCTCCAGCCGCTGCACGGTGGTCTGCCACTGGGTGTGGGCGCGCTCACCGGCCTGTGCCAGGCCCTGCACCAGCCAAGCAGCGGGCGATGTCATGCGCGGTGTCCCCACAAAACGCTCAAGGGGCGTGTGCGGGGTGGTCCACGCCGTGCCATCAAAACTTGCCAGGCGTGCGCCCCATGTGGCTGCCACACCGGCCTGCTGCCACCGGGCAACTTCTGAGCGAAAAGCGGCGTCACGTGCGGTGAAATACTGCGCGCCGTGGTCGCACTGCCAGGGGCCGCTTTGGTCCTCCGCGCGCCGAGTGCTCATGCGGCCCGACGGCCCCCGACTCTTGTCGAAAACATGCACCGTATGTCCCGCCTGCAGCAGCGCCTGCGCACACGACAGGCCCGCCAGACCGGCACCGATGACGGCGATGGGTTGTGACATCGTCAAAACACTCATGGCTGCGGGTCGGTGCGTTCTTGGGCTACCCAAATCAGCGCCTGGGTATCGATGCCCAATGCCTGTGCGCGGGCCAAAAGTTGCTCGCGCACAGCAGGCTGCAGCTGCTTAGTCCGTGACAGGATCCAGCAGTAGCTGCGGTCCGGACCCACCACCAGCGCCCATTGGTAATCGGCATCCAGCGCGGCCACGTGGTAGCCGCCGTAGAACGGGCCAAAGAACGAGACCTTGAGCGAGGCGGTTTTGTTGTCGCCGGTGAATTTGGCTTTGCCCTCCGCCTGGCGCCAATCGCCCTTGCCCGTATCAAAACCGCGGTTGAGCACACGCACGCTGCCATCTGCCTGGCGCTGGTAGGTGGCGCTCACGTCCGTCATGCCGCGCTCGAAAGAATGGTCGAGCCGCGCCACCTCGTACCAGCGGCCTTCGTACTGGGCCAGATCGAACGGGGTGACGGGGGTGACACCGGGAGGCGGCGTGGTGGATGAGCAGCCCACCAAGGCCACAACAAAAGCCGCCGCTAAAAGCAGCACCGAACGGCGGACCCACGGAAATAGCAGAGCCATAAATTACCAATTAGTCACAAAACAAACCGAATAGTAAACCACTCTGCCGCAGCAACGGTACAAGCCTGAGGTCGGCGCGGTCTCATGACCCACTCCACGCCCCGTAAACTCGCACCATGACCCTTCAAATCACCGTGTATTCCAAGTCTGCCTGCCCGCAGTGCGAGTCGGCCAAGATGCTCCTCAAATCCCGCTCCCTGCCCTACGAGGAAATCAAGATCGATGACGAAGCCGAGCGCCTGGCGTTCTATGCCAAGTGCGGGCCATCGGTGCGGCAGATGCCACAAATTTTCATCAATGACCAGCGCGTGGGCGGACTCGCCGGGTTGCAAGCCGCGCTGGCGCAGCTGGGTGCCTGAACGCCTTTTCCGACATCAGCGGGCAGTGCAATCGGGGGGCGTGGATGCACTGGACGCCCCGCATGGGCTGATGCACATGCCACTAGCCGGGGCGCCCAGTCCCCCTTCGTGACTCCACGCCTTCCGTCAGAGCGCCTGCACACACCCTGAAAGACCTTGAACAGTCGTTCTACCGGTACTGCGCGGCCGTGATGAACTGGCCGAAGGTCTCACACCACACGATCACGGTGTTGAACCGTGCGGGGTCCACGCCCTGCGGCACCGGAACGATGAAGTTGTTAAACGTCTTCACATCCCCCACCCGCAGCATTTGTGGCTTGAGGCGCTGAAAGTCCGCCTCTGTCTCCACAAACGCAGGCGACAGGTAGAGCTTGTAGTCCGGCCCCGGTGCCAGTTTGCCTGCCAGGCTGATGGCTTGCGGGCCAATCGACACCACGCCCTCGCCCCAGTGCAGGGCGTCGCTGTCCTTCAGGTCGCGGCGAAAGGTGGCTTTCCATGCTGCCGTGGGCAGGCTTGCCTGCACCTCCTGCAGCGTAGGGGCTGCGGGCGCGATCAGGATCGGCAACCAGTACACACCTGCAGCAAACCCCACAGCCAGGGTGAGCAAATGCGAGGCGATCAACAAGAACGGTTTCATGGCGGTAGGCAACAAACAGTTGGAGCCAATGTACCGCCAGTCGCGTCACCCCGCCCGAGCCAAAAACCCGTCTACCAGTGCGTAATGCTCGGGCACGTTCAGTGCTGGCGCATGGCCGCAACCGGGCACCTCGACCACCTGGGCCAGCCCCCGGGCACCCGGGCCGCGCGTGAGCATTTCGGCGGTGACATCCGGGAGCACCAGGTCAGACTCCGCCCCGCGCAGGCACAGCACCGGAATGCTGAGCGCGTCGTAGTGGTCCCAGATCAGGTAGTCATTGGCATGGTGCGTGAACTGCTGCACCATGGCGGGGTCGTAGTGCGGCGTCACACGTCCGTCGGCAAGGCGGCGCGTGCTGCTCTCGGTCAGCAGACGCCACTGCGCGTCGCTCAGCCAGCCGTACGGCTTGTACACCTGCCTGAAGAACGCCTCCAGCTCCATCACCGTATCGAACGCGGGTGGATGACCCGCGTAGGCCTTGATGCGCTCCAGCGCAGCATCGGCCAGGCGCGGTGCGTTGTCGTTGAGCAGCAGGCTGGTGATGCGGCCCTTGAGCTGCGGCTCGAACAGACCCGATGCGCACACCGTGCCGATGGCTCCACCCATCGACGTGCCCACCCAGTGCGCTTTCTCGATCCCCAACTGGTCAAACAGGCTGGCCGCAATGCGCGCGTAGAACGACAGGCGGTACTCGTCCTGCGGCGCGCGCGCCCACTGGCTCAGGCCCCGGCCCAGGGTGTCGGGGCAGATCACGCGGTAGCGCGGTGCCAGGTGCGCGGCCAGCTCGTCCATGTCGCGCCCGGTGCGCGCAAGGCCATGCCATGCAATCACCACGGGCGCGTCACGCGCACCCCACTCCATGTAGTGGATCTCATAGCCAGCACAGGTGGCGTAGTGCGAGGTGGGGGACATGATGGCGACCTTGTGGAACAGAGAAGAAAAAAGCGAAGCGTCGGCGGCTCACTTCATGAGGCGGCCATTGCTGCCAATGACCGTGACCTCGACATAGCGCGAGCCGATGCGGTTGGTGGGCGAATAGCCCAGCGTGATGCCGCCGAGGTCATAGCTTTGCAATGACTCCAGCGCCTTCACCACCTTGGCGCGTGTGGGCGCAGGCCCGGCGCGGCGCAGGGCCTCGACCAGCACCTTGGCACCCAAAAACTGCTCGAAGCTGGTGTAGTTGACCTCGGCCTCAGGCGCGTACTTCTTCAGCAACGTCTGGTACTCGCGCACCACGGGCAGTTGCGGGCGGTAGGGGTACGGCACCACCTGACTGATGCCCAGGCCGTGGGCGTTCTTCAGGCCCGCGAGCTTGACCAGCTCCGTCGGGTCCACCACCGAGATGTTGTACAGCTGCGCGCCGCCGCCCTGCTCGCGGTAGCGCTGGATGAAGGCCGCTGCGGGCTTGTTCACCGCGATCATGATGACCGCATGCACATCGGCGGCCTTGATGGCCTTGACGGCGTCATCCACCTTGTCGGTATTGCGCTCGTAGCCTGCTGACACCACGAGCTTGAGGCCACGCTTGGCCAGTGCGGCCTCCACGCCCGCGAGGCCCGCCTTGCCGAATCCGTCATCCTGGTACATCACGGCCACGCGGTTCATGCCCAGGGTGGTGAGCTGCTGCACCATGTGCTCGGTTTCGTCCACATAACCCGCACGCACATGAAAGATCCAGGGGTTGAACGGGCTGCGCAACGACTCGCCACCGGTGTACGGCGCCACCAGCGCGGCGCCGCCCTGCTCCAGCACGCCATCGGACAGCAGCTGGGTGATGTTGGCCGTGCCTGCAAAGCCGTAGAGCGCCACCACCTCGGGCTTGGCCAGCAGCTCGCGGGTGCGGGCCACCGTGTCCGCCACCTTGTAGCCATCGTCGGCCACCGCCTGGCGAATGCTGGCGCCGTGCACGCCACCCTGTGCATTGACCCAGTCAAAATAAATCTTGCCGCCCAGCACCATCTGCGCGCCGGTGCTGGCCAGCACGCCAGACAGCGGGGCCACCTGCCCCACCACCACATCGGCAGCCCTCGCTGGCACCGAAACGCCTGCGGCCAGTGCCACCATCAGCGCGCCACTCCACCTCAGGGCGGCCGACGCGCGGCGTGCCCAACTCTTCACAGTGTTCATTGGTTCCATCCTTGTGATGACTGCGCCTTCAATGGCCCGGGCGGCATGCGCCGGCAGTGCACGGGTCCCGGGCTTCCACATAGGTCGTTCAGCGTCCCGGTCAGTCAGGGATGGAGATGGCGCCCGCCGTGATGGCAATGGCGTTGGCGGCAGCGGGCGTGGTGGCCAGCGGCGGCACGTTGGCGGCGGTGATGGCCGGGGCGCTGCCAGGTGTGCCGCCACGTGGCACCGTGCGCACCACCTGGCTGGCGGGCAGCGCCTTGCCGTTGGCGAGGTGGTCGTACACGGCGTCGAGCGCGTGGTTCAGGTACACGTGCAGCGGTACATAGCGGCTGTCATAACCCGGCAGCACGGTAGGCAAGCCGATGAAGCTGTCGAAGTGCTGGGCATTGGCCACTTCCACATAGCTGAGCTTGCTGGCGGCGCCTTCGACCTTCTTGTTCAGCGCAGCGTAGGGGCGCGACGTATGGCTCACGGGTAGCAGTGCATCGGCACGGCCATGCACGATCACGGCGGGCTTGCCGCGCAGGTTGCCGTTGCGGCGGGTTTCCTGAACACCGGCCTGCAGCTTCTTGGCAGCAGCGTCGTTGCCGGTGACGAGGTTGCGCAGGCACAGCGCGCCGCTAAGGTTCCAGTCGGCCACGCCAGCGTCCGACACCGACAGGAAGTCGCGTGCCGGGCCCAGCTTGCCCAGGTTGTTGACCAGGTTGATGCCGCCCGATGGAGGCACGCCATTGCCCGTGGCAAACATGCCAGCGAGGGCTGCGGGTGCCAGTGATGTCACCGCGCCCGTAGCCGCTGTGGCCGCGTAGCTGAAGCCGCACAGGTGGTCCTTGACGCTGGCGCGCGACAGGCTGTTGGCGAAGGTGACGGCGACCGCCGGAGCGACTTCAAACGCAGCCAGCGACGCATGCAAGTCGTTGGACTCCGGCTCCCAGCCGTAGGCGCGCAGCTTTTGCAAAGCCTCCTCGGCCTGCGTGGCCGTGGTGGAGGCCGTGAGCAGGCCCGCCGCCTTGAGCGAGGCACAGCGATTGGGCGCAATCGGCAGGGCCGCACTGCCAAAGCCGGCGGCAAAAGCAGCGGCGTAAGGGCTGGTGCTGACCGACGGCGCCAGCGATGCGCAGGCCTGATACAGGTTGGCGTAGGTCGTGAAGTCCACCAGCGTCTTGCCGGTGACGGCCACCTCAGCACTGCCACGGCGCACGGTGACACCGGGGTTGGCAGGCATCTCGATGGCGGGCTCGGACACGGCCACGCCGCTGATGAGGCCCTGCGTGTCCAGCTCGGCCGCGGCAATCGCTGAACCGCCACCGTTGGAGATGCTGGATGCGATGACGATGGTGTTGGCCGGGGTCAGCGTCTTGAGGCGCTGGCCCGCTGCATCGGTGGCGCCGTAGCGCTGGTTGAGCACGTAGTAGCCAAACTCCACCGCCTGTAGGGTGGTGGTGCCCCAATCCTTTTCAGAGTTCTGGCCCGAGTGCGCGTGCTTGAACGCAAAACGATTGGGCGTGGCGGTGTTGAAAACGGCCAGCTCGGTGGCCGTGAGGCCCGCGTTGAAGGCTGCGGCCTTGCCCGCTGCGGCGGCCGTGGTGCGGGTGCCGTCGAGCAGCGGCACGGTGTCGTTCATGAGGTCGTGCGGCGCGCCGCCCGTGCCCTTGTCAGAGTACGCCACGGCGCAGCCCTTCTTCAGGCCCCACTCGCCCGTGGAGATACCGCCGTAAACACCGCGCGACCCCGAAGCCGTGGCGGTGATCATGCAGGGTTTCTTGGGGTCGAAGCTGGCAGGCACCTGCACCATGAGGGTGACGTTCTTGCGGCCCGTGCCGTCGTCGGCAAACGCGATGTATTCGGTGCCCGCCACCTTGCCCTCGCCCGTGGTGACCTTGCCCTGCGCATCCACATTGGGGCCATACAGCGTGCCGTAGCCGCCGGCCGCCGTCATGTCGAGCATGGCGCGGTAGTTGGTGTGGATGGCGGTGCGGCGCAGCTCGGCTGCGGTGGGCTTGAGCGGGTCGGCATAGGCCGGTGGCACGGCGGCAGCCAGCCCCGTGGCGCCCAGGCCAGCCGTCAGCAGGTCGTTGCTGGTGCCGTCGTACGTGATCTCGCTGATAGCGCCCAGGTAGGTGGGCTTGGTGTTGAGTGCGGCGCTGTCGCCATCACTGCCGCCGCAGGCGGCCAGCACGGCTGCAGCCAGCACGGCGGGAACGAACGGACGAGAAAAGGGACGAAAACGCGGGTTCTTCATGCTCATCTTCATGTGCTTGTCTCCTGGAGTTTTTTCTTTGCGTCTTGTTGCACAGCTCACCCACACACCCAGGCCACGCCAGTCACCCGGCGCGGCTGGGCCACTCACCGCACCTTGCGCGCAGCTGCCGCGCGCAGGCGCCCCACCACACCGGTGGGGAAGTAGTAAACGGACAGAACGAACAGCACGCCCAGCCACAGCAGCCAGCGGTCGGGCGACAGCAGCGCAGACAGCCAGGGCAGGCCTGAGGCTGCCTCGCTGCCCAGGCGCAGCAGATCCTGCAGGTAGCTTTGCGCCACCAGGAAGAGCACGGCGCCAATGGCCGAACCGTAGATCGTGCCCATGCCGCCGATCACCACGATGAGCAGGCAGTCCATCATGATTTCGAAGCTCAGGGACGTATCCGGCCCGTTGTAGCGCAGCCAGAGCGCCAACATGGCGCCCGCCATAGTGGCAAACAGCGCCGACAGCACGCTGGACGTGGTGCGATACACCACCACGCGGTAGCCAATGGCCTCGGCGCGGAACTCGTTCTCGCGGATGGCCTGCAGCACGCGGCCGAAGGGCGAGTTGACGATGCGCAGCAGCGCCAGCACCAGCGCCACGGCCGTGACAAAGAGCAGGTAGTAGCAGATCAGCCGCCCATCGATGCTCACGCCCAGGAAGGGGTCGTCAAACGGCTCGAAACTGGGCGACAGGAACTCGGGCACCTTGAAGGTCAGGCCGTCCTCGCCGCCGGTGATGTCCGACAGCTGCGAGGCCAGGGTCTGGAACGCGGCGGCCACAGCCAGCGTGATCATGGCAAAAAAGATGGCCCGCACACGCAGCGAGAAGAGCCCCACCGCCAGCGACAGCAGCAGCGAGAGCACCAGCGCCCCGGCCAGCCCCACCAGCAGCGCAGACCAGGTGGGCCCCATGCGCGTGGTGGCCACGGCGATGCCATAGGCCCCGATGCCAAAGAACATGGTGTGCGCAAAGCTCACGATGCCGGTGTAGCCCAGCAGCAGGTCAAAGCTCGCGACCAGCACCACAAAGATCAGCACCTTGGCCGCCACGGACAGCGCCTTGACCCCGGGGAAGAGGAAAGGTGCAAAAGCAAGGCCCACAAAGATGGCCACCAGAATCACCGCCAGCACCTTGCTGCGCGGGTAGTCGCCGGAGAGAAGTCGGTTCAGCATGTCAGTCGGCTCCTCATCAGCGGTTGGCCACGGGATAGACGCCCTGCGGGCGCCACAAGAGAATGGCCACCATCAACGCGATGTTGGAGAACAGCGCCACCTTGGGCACCAGGAAGCCGGTGTAGTTGGCCATCAGCCCCACCAGCAGCGCACCGATGAGCGCGCCGCCGGTGCTGCCCAGGCCGCCGATGATGATCACGATGAAGATCAGCACGTTGACCTGCGCGCCCATCTGGGGCACCACGTTCTGCTGGTACAGGCCCCACATCACGCCGCCCAGGCCCGCCAGGGCCGAGCCCACCACGAACACGCCCACAAACAGGCGGCGGATGCGGTAGCCCAGGCTTTCGACCATCTCGCGGTCCTGCACGCCGGCGCGGATCAGCAGGCCGACCTTGGTGCGCGACAGCGTCCAGGCCAGCACGCCAAACACCAGCAGGCCCACGGCCACCGCGACGAGGCGGTATTTTTCGATGGCAGCATCGCCCACCAGCAGCGAGCCGCGCATGCCCTCGGGCAATGGCAGCGGGATCTGCGCGGGGCCCCAGATGACCTTGATGAGCTCTTCACCAATGATCATGCCGCCCATGGTGATGAGAATCTGCTTCAGGTGCTGTCCATACACCGGCCGCACGATGAAGCGCTCGAACGCCAGGCCCACGGCCCCGGCCACTGCCATGGCCACCACCATGGCGGGCAGCACGGCCATCAGGTTGCGCCACAGCTCGGCACTCTGGGTGTAGTCGCCCATGGCGCCCAGCACGCTGGTGGCCACAAACGCACCCAGCGCAATGAACACGCCATGGCCAAAGTTCAGCACATCCATCAGACCAAACACCAGCGTGAGGCCCGAGGCAATGATGAAGATGATCATGCCCATGGCCAGCCCCGCCACCGTGAGCGTGAGCCAGGTACTGGGCGAGCCGATGAAGGGCAGCACCAGCAGCGCCAGCGCCGGCACCAGCGCCAGCGGCTTCCAGTCGAAATCGCGGGTGATGCTCATGCCCGACCTCCAGCAGCTACTGCCGCACCACGCACATCAGCTACATATTTGATAGCTGCCACGACAATAGATACCTGCGCTACCGCCCGAAAACATCTGAAATTGCTCACACGACTCATAGCGCCAGCCCCAGCAGCGAGCGCTGCAGTTCTTCGTCTTGCGCCAGCGCGGCCATGCTGCCCGCGTGCACCACCTGGCCGTTGTCCATCACGGCCACGGTGTCCCCCAGCCGCTTGGCAAAGTTGATGTTCTGCTCGACCAGCAGGATGGTCACACCGCTCTTCTTGAGCTGGTCGAACGCATCGATCATGTTGTTGATGATGGCGGGCGCGAGGCCCTTGCTGGGCTCATCCACGATGAGCAGATCGCGCGGCTCGACGATGGCGCGGCTCACGGCCACCATCTGCTTTTGGCCGCCGCTGAGCTTGCCGGCGGGGTGGTTCCAGAACTTCTCCACCGCGGGGAAGAGCTTGAAGATCCACTGCAAGCGCGCCTCGTCCATCTGCGCGGCGTTGCGGGCACTGCGTGCGGCCAGCAGCATGTTTTCCTTCACCGTGAGGTCGGCAAAGATGCCCATGTTCTCGGGCACATAGGCGATGTTCAGGCCCGCGATGGCCGGCGTATTCATCGCGGTGATGTCTTTGCCACCAAAGTGGATGGAGCCCTGCGACGCATGCCACAGGCCCATGATGGTGCGCAGCGTGGTCGTCTTGCCTGCGCCGTTGCGGCCCAGCAGCATGGTGAGCTGCCCCTTGGGCACAGCGAGATGAACGCCGTGCAGGATGTGGTACGCCCCGATGTGCGTGTGCACACCCTTGAGTTCGAGCAGGTTGATCGTTGGTGTCGTGCTCATGCGGCCTCCTTCTCTGCGTCCTTGGAGACGCCCAGGTAAGCCTCTTGCACCACGGGCGATGCGATCACCTCGGCTGGCGGTCCATCGGCCACCAGCGTGCCGTTGGTCAGCACGATGATGCGGTCGGCCAGTTCGCGCACCACGTCCATCTTGTGCTCCACCAGCAGGATGATCTTGGTCTTGTCCTTCTTCAGCTCGCGGATCAGGTTCAGGATCACGGGCGCCTCGTCGTGGCTCATGCCGGCCGTGGGCTCGTCGAACATGTAGACCTGCGGCTCCAGCGCCATGAGCAGCGCCACTTCCAGCTTGCGCTGGTCGCCGTGCGGCAGGCTGGCCACGGGGGTGTCGGCCCGGTCGGTCATGGCCACGGCCTGCAGGATCACGCGGGCGCGCTGGGTCAGCGCGCTGTGGTCGCTCCAGATGCTCCACAGGTTCATGCCCCGGCGGTGCTTGCCCTCTTGCGTGGCCTGCACGGCCAGGCGCACGTTCTCCAGCACGCTGAGGTTGGGGAACAGGTTGGTGAGCTGGAACGCCCGGCCCAGGCCCGCGTGGGTGCGTGCCGAGACGGACTGGCCCGTGAGGTCCTGCCCGCCCAGAGTGACGCTGCCGCTGGTGGCCTTGAGTTGCCCCGAGATCAGGTTGAAGTAAGTGGTCTTGCCAGCGCCGTTGGGGCCCACGATGGCGGTCAGCGTGCCGGGCTCGAAAGAGCAGGTCACGCCGTTGACCGCCACGTGGCCGCCAAAGCGGATGGTCAAGTCCTTGGTGGCCAAGGTGCTCATGGGTGGGGGTTCACTTTCACGGTCTGAGTCAATCGATGGAATGGGTGGGGCGCCCTGCCCTGCGGCAGCGCGCCCCCGGCACTTTAGGGGCAGGTGCCGATCACGTAGTAGTTGGTGCTGGTCTGCTTCAAGGTGTTGGTGACGAACACGTTCCACAGGCCCATGCTCTGGTTGGAGCCCAGCGCATAGGTGTAGCCCCCGGCGGCGTACGCGCGCCCGGCCAGGGTGTGCGCATAGTTGCTGGCGGTGGTGCAGGTGGCGGTGCCACCGCCCGATGCGGCCAGCGTGGTGCCCGAAGCTGCGGCCGATGTGGCGCCCTCGGCCCCGTTGGCATCGGCCGCGCGCACCGTCCAGCTGTAGGTGGTGGACGCGGCCAGACCGGTGTCGGTGTAGCTGGTGGCAGTCACAGGCAGCGCGTTGACCTTGTTGGCGTTGCGGTACACGTTGTAGCTGGCCGCGCCCGTGACAGCGGCCCAGCCGATGGCCATGCTGCTGGCCGTGGCGCCCGACGTGCTCACGCCCGTGGGGGCTGGCAGAGCCACAGGGTCGGGGGGCGTGGTGCCACCCGTGCCGCTGGAGACGCGGTCCACCATGGCCTTGACGGCCGCCATTTGCGGGCCCGACTTCTTGGAATAGTTGGCGCTGTCATAGCCCCACCAGTCCCAGCAGCTGTTGGTGGCTGCGGTGCTGGTCTGCGGGTACAGCATCACGATGTTGTTGGTGTCAGCCCAGCGGTTGTAGCCGGTGTTGCGCACGTACTGTTGCTGCACATCGCTGATGTTCTGCTTGCAGCCATGCAGCACCACATGCAGCTTGCAGGTGGCTGTGCCGCCCGCCTGGCAGGCCTGGGGCACATAGGCCCAGCCCGTGGTGGCCATGCCATGGTTGGTGATGAATTCGCTCTGGTTGAACTCGATGTAATTGCCGGTGGGCAGGGTGGCGTTGTTGCGGGCGTTCAACGTGCCGTACAGGTGCTGCAGCATGGCACCGGCGAGGTCGAAGTTGCAGTCGCTGATGTAGGGCGCGCCCTTGGTGGAGCAGGCGTTGCCGTAGTCGTCCGTCACCATGGCGTGTTCGGCAGCAATGTCCTTCTTGTAGACCACATTGGCGGCGGGCACGAAGCTGTTGTAGTAGGTGCGCAGCGCGTCCATCACCCCGGTCTTGACCACGCTGTCGAGCGTGCCCGAGAACAGGTAGACCTTGGAGTTCTGCAGGTTGGCCACGGGGTCGATCACGCCCTGGCTGGCCCAGGTGTTGGTGGTGCTGACCAGCGTGCTGGTGGGGATGCCTGCGGGGCTGGCCATGCAGCGCCCGGTGGCGTTGACGACCGAGCCCTCCGCGCAATAGAACGGGCCGCCCGCGACCACGCCGGCGCCCTTGGCAAACGTTGCCGAATACGCCACGTGCAGCTGCACGGCCATGAAGCCGCCCGAGGACAGGCCCGATACCGTGGTCTGTGTCTTGTCGATCTTGAGTGCTGGTAGGTTGACGGCAGCGTGAACACTGCCCGTGCCACACAGTGCCATCGCAGCCCCTGCTGCTGCCGCCCGGATGAAATTGAAAGCCATGTTGTCTTGTCTCCAAATAATTTTTGAGAAAAACCGACCCAGCCCCCGTGTAGACCCGGGGGTTCATGCATCAATTCACTGGAAAAAGAGGGGCGGCCGCCCCTGCGGGATGGACCCCGAAGGAGCAGGACGGGGGTCCTGTCCGACGGGCCTCGCTAACTCGCTAACGGAATCGAAAGACCGGCTTATCGCTTGTTGCGAATCGGCACGTTCATTTCTTCAGGCTTGATCTCGCGCACCAGCTCGGGCACGCCCCAGGCAAAGGCCGGGTCCACCTTGATCTTGAAGTGGTACATGCTCTGCATGGCCTGGTGGTCTTCCTTGCGGAAGGTCATCTTGCCCTTGGGCGTCTCGAAGCTCATGCCCTCCATGGTCTTGATGAGCTTGTTGGTGTTGGTGTCGCCGTTCGTGGCCTTGAGGGCCGTGACCAGCGCCATGGCCGAGCTGAAGCCGCCGGCCGTGAAGAAGTCTGGCGGGGTCTTGAACTCCTTGTAGTGCGCGGCCACCATGGCTTCGTTCACAGGGTTCTTGGGGATGCCGAAGTAGTAGTACGTGGCACCTTCCATGCCAGGGAAGTTCTTGTACGCAGCCATCGCGGGCAGGATATTGCCGCCGGTGGCGATCTCGATGCCATAGCGCTTGAGGTCCATGTCAGCGATCTTGAACGGGTTGCCTGCACCGGCCCAGATGATGAAGATGACCTTGCGGCCGGGCACGTCCTTGAGCTTGTCGATCAGGCGCTGGGCACCGGCGGTGAAGTCGGTGGTGGTGGTGGGCAGGTATTCCTCGTGCACCAGCTTGGCGTTCTTGAGCGCGTCCTTGAAGGCCTTTACTCCATCGCGGCCGAAGGCATAGTCCTGCGCCAGCGTCGCCACCGTCACGCCCGCCTTGTCGATGGCCACGGCGTTGGAGATCGCGTCCTGGCTGCTGTTGCGGCCGGTGCGGAAGATGTACTTGTTCCACTTGTCGCCGGTGATGGCGTCGGCCACGGCGGGCTCCACCAGCAGGATCTTCTTGTATTCCTCGGCCACGGGCAGCAGGGCCAGGGCAACGCCGCTGGAGGTGGGGCCGACGGCAATATCGGCCTTGTCATCCGAGTAGGCCGAGGCCAGCAGGCTCTTGCCCAGGTCAGGCTTGCCCTGGTCGTCCTTCTCGATCACGACGAGCTTCTTGCCATTGACGGTCATGCTGCCGCCGGTGGCGTAGTTCAGGCCCATCATCAGGCCGGTCTGGGTCTGCTTGCCATAGGCCTCCAGCGGACCCGTCTTGCTGTACACGTGGGCAATGCGGATTTCACCGGTCTGCGCGAACGCGGGGGCAGAAAGTGCGGCGGCGGTAACGGCTGCGGAAGCGAGGGCGACCAGAGTGCGACGGTGCATGGCGATGTCTCCTGTTGTGATGCTTCTTTATTGCACAGTCTGTGCCAGCAGCCAAGTGCTTGATTTCAAAGATACTTTTGCTGACAAGCTGGCGACACTGCCTGATTTAAATACACATTGAATGTCTAATTTTTAGACATTTGCCTGATTTTTATTCAGGGTTTTCCAGACGTCCATAGAGCGTGGCGCGCGAGATGCCCAGCTGGCGAGCAGTGGCCAGCTTGTTGCCGCCATGGGCTTTGAGCGCAGCCGCGATGGCCTTGCGCTCCAGCTCCGCCACCTGCTCGGCCAGCGGGCGCAGGTATCGGCTTTCGTCCTCGGCATCGGCGGCGTGGCCCGGGTCCTGCACCGGGGCGGGGGCGGCGGGCTCCACGCCCGCTTCGCGCAGGATGCGTTCGAGCTGCGCGGCGTCGATGGACTGCGAGTCGCTGCGCATCACCGCCTGCTCCAGCACATTGCGCAGCTCGCGGATGTTGCCGCGCCAGGGCTGGCCCGCCAGCAGGGCCATTGCATCGGGCAGCAACTCGGGCGGCGCGGTGCCGTTGCGCAGGGCCAGGTCTTCGCCCAATGCTTCGACCAAGGCAGGGATGTCGCTGCGCCGCACGCGCAGCGGCGGCACACGCACCGGCAGCACATGCAGGCGGTAGAACAAATCCTCGCGGAATTTGCCCTCGCGCACCAGGGACGCCAAATCGCGCGACGTCGCGGCCAGGATGCGCACATTGAAAGGCACGAGCTTGTTGCTGCCCAGCGGCTCGATCTCGCCCTCTTGCAGCGCCCGCAGCAGCTTGGCCTGCAGGCTTTGGGGCATGTCGCCGATTTCGTCGAGGAACAGCGTACCGCCATCAGCCAGCTTGAACTTGCCGTCGCGGCCCTTGCGGTCGGCGCCGGTGTAGGCGCCAGGCGCCACGCCGAAGAACTCGGCCTCGAGCAGCGTGTCGGGCACGGCGGCGATGTTGACGCTGACGAACGGGCCACTGGCGCGGCTGGACGCTGCGTGGATCGCGTGGGCCAGAAGCTCCTTGCCGGTCCCCGTCTCACCCAGCAGCAGCACGGGGCTGCTCGACTGCGCTGCACGGCGCGCCTGGCGCTTGACCTCGGCCGCCGCGGGGCTGGAACCGATGAAGCTGGCAAAGGTGTACTTGGACCGCCGCTCGCCGTCGCCCGCCACCGCCAGGCTGCGGCGGCGCTGGCTGGCCAGCTCGCGCCGGGCGTCGTCCAGGTCGCGCTGCAGCAGCGCAAACTTGCTGATGAGCGGCTGCAGCGTGGTTTCGGGATGGTCGAACAGCACGATGCCAATAGCGCCGATCACGCGGTCTGCGTCGTCGCGCAGCGGAATGCGGCTGACCACAAAGGTGCCCGCCTTGTTGGTCAGCAGGTCGATCAGCACGGGCTGGCCCGTTTCGAGCACGCGGCGCATCTGTGTGTTGGGGATGACCTCTTCCACCGTGCGGCCCACGAACTGGTCCACCGACGAAAAACCCAGGTCCGGCAGAAAGCGCTGGTAGCCCTCATTCACCCACACGATGCGCCCACTGCGATCCACCAGGAACATGCCCTGGCTGACGCTGGAGAACAGCTGGAACATGGAGCGTGCCGCCAGTTCCAGAATGCCCTGGGCATCCAGCGGCAGTGCGGGGGCGTCATCAGCGAGCAAAGGCATCTGCGGATGGTAGCGCGCTGGCGGGGCGCAGGATCTGTCCCCCACAGGCAGCAGACGTCCGGCATGGAGCCGAGACGCTACAAATTAGATAGCTACCTAGGCAAATGGCACTAGCGCTATCAGGCGTTTTTATCCAAAACAGGAGTCAAAGATGTGTACAGGGACGCCTCACATGCTGCCAGCGGCTGGTCCACCAAGATGCAGGGCTTGCCCGTGCGACGGCACTGGTCCTGCACCCGCCAGTAGGCGTCGTGGCTGATGCAGCCCGTCTGGCAAATCACCAGGTCAGCGGCGGCCAGGCTGGCGTCGAAGGCCGCACCCGCGTCTGCGTCCGGATGGGCCTCGACCACCACGGGCACGCGCACCCTGCGGGGGTGTGCCGAAGCATCCGGGGGCGCGGCGCTGGTTGCCCCACCCTGCTCCGGGTGGCTCACTGCCCTGGTGTCTGACTGCGCCGCCAGTCGCCAGCGCAGGCATTCCCGCGACAAGGTGGCAATGCGCTCCGCCAGCACAGCGATGTGGCGTGCCATGGTCTGACGGCGGGAGAGTCCCGGCACAGCAGCCCGTAGCTGCGCCAGCTCGTCGTACGCCATGGCCAGCCGCGTATCGCGCACCACCAGTGCCCCACGCAGCCGCACCACCTCGGCCTGCAGCGCCTGGATCTCGGTGGCCTGCACCGTCAGGGCCGCGCTGCAACGCCGCTGGGCTTCGCCCCACTGACGACAAAGCACCAGAAACTCCCGCGGAAATGAAAACATGCGCCATCCTGCAAATAAGAACTATTCGCATTTTATGGTACGATTCAGCCCGAGTTCACAGCAAGCCACCTGGTGGGGAGGGCTCCGGGAGCACAGCGCCTGGGGGTCTGGCTTGCCAAGAAAATCGTCGGCACGGATCTGCCCGCGCCGTCTGGACGAAAAAAAACCGCGCCCGATGGCGCGGTTTTTTTATGGGTGCGAGCCTGGGGCCTCGCCACGATTTCAGGCCTCTGCCAGCGCCATCTTGCGGGCAGCCCAACGGCGCAGCAGGCGCGGAACGATCAGCACGGCCAGCACGATGACGATCAGGGTCACCGAACCGGGGCGCTCCAGGAAAATCGTCCACTTGCCTTCACCAATCGACACCGCATTGCGCATCTGAGCCTCAGCCAAGGGGCCCAGGATCATGCCCACCACCACCGGCGCGGCGGGGAAGTCAAAGCGGCGCATCACCACACCCAGCAGGCCGATCGCGTACAGCAGCACCAGGTCGAATGCGCTCTGGCGCATGCCATACACACCCAGGGTGGAGAAGACCAGAATGCCCGCGTACAGGTACGACTTCGGGATGTTCAGCAGTTTCACCCACAGGCCCACCAGCGGCAGGTTCAGGATCAGCAGCATCACGTTGCCGATGTACATCGACGCGATCAGCGCCCACACCAGCGCGCCGTTGGTGTCGAACAGCTGCGGGCCGGGCTGGATGCCATAGTTCTGGAACGCGCCCAGCAAAATGGCCGTGGTGTTCGACGTGGGGATGCCCAGCGTCAGCAGCGGGATCAGCGTGGCCGTGATGGCCGCGTTGTTGGCGGCCTCGGGGCCTGCCACACCTTCGATGGCGCCCGTGGTGCCAAACTCTTCCTTGTGCTTGCTCAGTTTCTTCTCGGCGGCATAGCTCAGGAAGGTTGGAATCTCGCTGCCACCGGCAGGCACGGTGCCAAACGGAAACCCAATGGCCGTGGCGCGCAACCACGCGGGCCAGGAGCGCTTCCACTCTTCCTTGGTCATGTGGGTGCTGGTCAGGCGGTTCTGGGTCTCGTCGGACTTGCCTTCGTACATCACGTTGTACAGCGCCTCGCCCACCGCAAACAGGCCCACGGCGATCAACACCACTTCGATGCCATCCATCAGCTCAGGCACACCCCCGGTGTAGCGCGCCTGGCCCGTGATCTGGTCGATGCCGATCAAGCCCATGGCCAGGCCCACGAACAGCGCCACCATGCCACGCAGCGTGCTCTTGCCCAGCACCGCACTCACGGTGGTGAAGGCCAGCACCATCAGCATGAAATACTCAGGTGGGCCCAGGCGGATGGCGTATTCGGCCACCAGCGGCGCGCAGAAGGTCACCAGCACCGTGGCGATGGTGCCCGCCACAAACGAACCGATGGCGGCCGTGGCCAGGGCCGCACCGGCGCGGCCATGCTTGGCCATCTTGTTGCCCTCCATGGCCGTGACCATGGACCCGGCCTCACCCGGGGTGTTGAGCAGGATGGACGTGGTGGAGCCGCCATACATGGCGCCGTAGTAGATGCCTGCAAAGAAGATCATCGAGGCCGTGGCCTCGACCTTGACGGTGATGGGCAGCAGCATGGCCACAGCCACTGCGGGGCCGATGCCTGGCAACACGCCCACGGCGGTGCCGATCATGCAGCCAACAAAGGCCCACATCAGGTTGATGGGTGTTGCCGCGGTGGCAAAACCCTGCATCAAAAGGTTTAAGGTTTCCATGGCGTGCAGGCTTTACAGCCACCCCGTGTTGGTCAGGCCGGGCAGGTTGATGGCCAGCAGTTGCGTAAACATCCAGTACACCGGAGCCGCTACCGCGATACCGATGAAGGAATCCTTGATCCAGGCCTGCAGGCGCAGGTCGAGTTCACCTTCCGAGCTCTTGAAACCCCGTACCGACAGCACGAAGCACAACGCACAGCTCAGGATGAAGCCCAGCGTGGTGATGAGCAGGGCGTTGAGCAGCAGCCCTGCCGACACCCAGATGAAGCCCTTCCAGTGGGCGCGCTCGTCGCCGGAGCCCTCTTCCAGCTCCCGAAACCCGCCGCTCAGCGCATGCGCCACGCACAGCACGCCACAGATCAGGATGGCAATGCTGACCACCCAGGGAAAGAAGTTGGGTCCCACGCCACCATAGCCCGCTTCTGAACTGACCGAGCTGGCCCCCCAGGCCAGACCCAGCGCGAGCACCACCAGCCCGACCCCGATCAGGGTCTGCAAGGGCTTGGAGCGCGATGAATGTTGTTGTGTCATGTTTTTTCCTTCGCACCAACCAATGCACGGGCGCGCCGCCTGCCCAGAGGCAGAAACGACGGCTGCCGCGCCTTGCTTCGGGATCAGATCATTCCGGACTTGGCCATCGTGGCGCGCATGCTGGCGAACTCGGCATCCACGAAATTGCCGAACTCGTCGCCGGCCATCCATGCGGGGGTCCAGCCGTTCTTTTCCATCGCGTCCTGCCAGGCCTTGTGCTTGAAGGTCTTGGCCAGCGCATCGATCAAGGCCTTGCGCTGTTCGGGTGTGATGCCAGGCGCGCCGTACACGCCGCGCCAATTGCCGATTTCCACGTTGATGCCCTGCTCCTTGAGCGTGGGCACGTTCACGCCCTTGAGGCGGGTGCCCGAGGTCACGCCCACTGCGCGCATCTTGCCGGCAGAGATGTACTCGGAGAACTCGCTGTAGCCGCTGCCGCCCACCGTCACGTTGCCACCCAGGATGGCGGCAGTGGCCTCACCGCCCCCACGGAACGCCACATAGTTGATCTTGGCGGGGTCCACGCCCACTTCGCGTGCGATCATGGCGGCGGCAATGTGCTCGGTAGAGCCGCGCGAGCCGCCACCCCACTTCACGCTGCCAGGGTCCTTCTTGAGCTGTTCCACCACATCCTTCATGGTCTTGAAAGGCGAGTTGGCGGGCAACACAAACACGTTGTATTCGCTGGTCAGGCGCGCCAGGGGCGTAACCTTGTCCAGGCCCACCGGTGGTTTGCCGGTGATGATGCCGCCCAGCATCACAGCGCCCATCACCATCAGCGCGTTCGGATCGCCCTTGCTGGCGTTGACGAATTGGGCCAGGCCAATCGCGCCCGCTGCGCCGCCCTTGTTGTCGTAGGACACCGACGATGCGGCGCCCGCATCCTGCATCGCCTTGCCCAGCGCGCGGCCGGTGGAATCCCAACCGCCCCCGGGGTTGGCGGGTATCATCATCTTGAGGGCCGCTGCCGACTGGGCCGACACGGGCAACGCACCCGCAGCGGCCAGGGCGGCCAGTGATTTCAGAAAGGTATCGCGACGCATGGTGTCTGTCTCCTGATAAGGTTTGCGAACCGCCCGATGATGCGCGCGCTGCCTGTCAAACGGCTGTCCTCAGACTCAGGGAAAACACTCATGCACCCGGCCCAATGAGACGGTGCTATGGTGCCGCGCATGCAATTGCTCCTTGTAGAAGACGACCCCACCATGCAGGCCACGCTGCACCGCGCACTGACCCGGCGTGGCATGGAAGTGACCGCAGTGGGCGACGGACGCGCAGCGCTGAGCCAATGGACCGCCCTGCAGCCCGACGCCGTCATCCTGGACCTCACCCTGCCGGGCCTGGACGGCTTGCAGGTGCTGCAGCAGGCGCGATCACGTGGCCTGCGCACCCCCGTACTGATCCTGACGGCACGTGGCACCGTGGGCGACCGCGTGGTGGGGCTGAACGCTGGCGCCGACGACTACCTGCCCAAACCGTTCGATCTGGACGAGCTGGAGGCACGCCTGCGCGCGCTGGTGCGCCGCAGTGCAGATCCCGCCGTAGCGCCGCTGGCACCCAGCACCGTGCAGATCGGAGCCATCCGCTACGACAAGGACAGTGGTGCGCTGTATCTGAACGGCGAGGTGATGGAGCTGACCCCGCGCGAGCTGGCACTGATGCACGCCCTGCTCGCCCAGCCCGGGCATGCCGTGACCAAGGAGCGACTGTATGAGCTGGTGTTTCCGGGCCAGCTCGACGTGCAGTACGAAGCCATCGAGGTCGTGGTGTACCGGCTGCGCAAGAAGCTGGCGGGCACAGGTCTGACCCTGATGACACTGCGCGGCCTGGGCTACCTGCTGCGGGCCGACGCATGAGCGAGGATGGTGTGCGCCACCACTCGCTGCGGCGGCGCCTGCTGCTGGGCATCTTGCTGCCTGTAGCCCTGTTCATCGGCTTCAACACCTGGAGCCTGTACCACCAGACGCTGGCATCGCTCAACACCGCGTATGACCGCACCCTGCTGGCATCCGCCAAAAGCATCAGCGAACAGCTCGATGTGAAAGGCTTTGACGACGCAGCGCAGCTGCGCGCCATCGTTCCTTATTCGGCCCTGGAGGCCTTTGAGGCTGACAACCAGAGCCAGATGTTCTACCGCGTTTCGACCCTCAAAGGCGAGATCGTGTCGGGCTTTGAGGACCTGCCGGTGTGGCACGGCAGCATTCCTGCCCGCCCTCCCTATGCGGCTCTGGTGGACTTTTACGATGACCGATTTCGTGACCGCGATGTGCGCGTGGCGGTGCTGCTGCAACCGGTGGCCAGCTCCGAAGGCCGGGCGATGGCCGTGATCCAGGTGGCGGAGACGCTGGAGGTGCGCGAAACCCTGGCACTGCAGATCCTGTGGAACACCCTGTTGCGACAGGCGCTGTTGATCGCCGTGGTGGCCTTTACCGTGGTGTTGGTGGTGCAGCGCGCCACCCAGCCCGTGCGGCAGCTCAGCCAGCAGCTGCAGGCCCGGCGCGAGGGCGATCTGAGCCCCATCGCGGCCCCGCTCGCCCCACGCGAGCTGCAGCCGCTGGTGGACGCCACCAATGAGGTCATGCAGCGCCTGCGTCACCTGCTGCGGCACCAAAAGCGCTTTGTGCGCGATGCCTCCCACCAGCTGCGCACACCGCTGGCCGTGCTCAAGACCCAGGTGCAATCGGCCCTGCGCGGCGACGTGGAGCCGCAACAAGCCCTGCACGAGATCAGCGACACCGTGGACCGCGCCACCCAGCTCGCCAACCAGATGCTGGCCCTGGCCAAGGTGGAGCAGCTGCGCCAACAAAGCGCTCCACCAGCCACCCGCTTTGATGACATTCTGCGTGCCGTGGCGCTGGAGATTTCGCCACTGATTGCTCAGCGCGATCTGGACTTTGGCATCCACACCGAGCCAACCCTGGTGCAATCGCATGAATGGATGCTGCGCGAACTGAGCCGCAACCTGCTGCACAACGCCGTGCGCCACGCACCGCCCGGCAGTGAGTTGACCGTGGACTTGCGCAGCGACGGGCGGCATGCGGCGCTGACGATCAGCGACCACGGCCCCGGCATTGATGACGAGCTGGCGGCACGCCTGTTCCAGCCCTTTTCTGCAGGAGACGTGCGCACCGGCAGCGGCCTGGGCCTGGCCATTTGCCATGAGATCGTGCAGGCCCTGGAAGGCAACATCACACTGACAAACCAGGTGCAAGGCCACAAGGTGACAGGGCTGGACGCCGTGGTTCGCCTGCCACTGCCTGCGCCCTTGACCGACATCACACCCGTGGCCTAGACGGCACAATCTCGCCCATGAATACCTTGGAGACGATGCGCCTGGACAAGTGGCTCTGGTGCGCCCGCTTTTACAAGACCCGCAGCCTCGCCACCGAAGAGATCGGCAAGGGCCGGGTCACTGTCAATGGCCAGCTGGCCAAACCTGCACGCGACCTGCGCTGCGGCGACACCGTAGCGCTGCGCCAGGGCCCCGTGGCACGCACCGTGCTCGTACGGGGCCTGAGCGGTGCCCGGGGCCCCGCGCCAGTGGCCCAGCAACTGTACGAAGAAACCCCCGACAGCATCGCCGCCCGCGAAAAAGCCGCAGAACTGCGCCGCTTGGCCCCCGAGCCAGCCGCGACATTGCAAGAAGGTCGCCCAACCAAACGCGACCGCCGCGAGATCGACAAGGTGAGCAACAAGGGAAGCGATTGGGGCAGCCGGTGGAGTGCGTCCATCGACGAATGATTGTTCGAGGAGTTCGGACAGTTCGCAGGCGGCGTCAGATATAACTAGGCGGCTAAAAAACTCAAAAGAAAAAGCCCCAAGCGCGTTGAGCGCTTGGGGCTTATCTTGGCGGAAACGGAGGGATTCGAACCCTCGATGAGGCTCTACACCCCATACTCCCTTAGCAGGGGAGCACCTTCGGCCACTCGGTCACGTTTCCAATCCCGCTATTATGCCTCATTTCAGGGCCTGTTCCGCTGGTTGCAGCAGCATAGGTGGGCTGGTCCAAAGTCCTCGTGCACGCCGGGCGCTGATAGCTGGAGTCACTTATTCGCCGATTGCCGCCCAGGTTTTGATGTCGCATATGGAGGCCATCCGAGCGCGGATGGCTTGTGTGTTGAGCCTGTTGGACAGGGGGCAAGGACGGACTCGGGCTTTCTATTGGACGCACCGAGCGCATAGAGCTGGCAATCTTCGCGATTGGCCAACGTGCCGGATACGGCGGTTTACTCCCGTGTTTGTGGGCGTCGTCCCGTGACGCGGGCAAAAAGACACCTGAGAGCTACTGCCTGAGCCATTCCAGCGTAAGACCAGACCGCACGACAAAGCCGCTTCCTACCTTGATGCGGATGTGGTGACCCCGTGTGGAGCAGGCCTGGATCTGATCCAGCAGCTCGCCCAATTGCGCGGCTCCCGGGGTGGTTTGGTGGGCATGGCGCAGCCAGTGGCGCACCACGTTGGCCTGGCGGGCGCGGGTGAGCCCCTGCAGCGCCTTGATACCGGGGGGCACGCCCACCAAGGACAGGTCCTGCTGTGCCATCTCGTGCAGCAGCTCGGCAGCCTGGGCTGCATTGGCGGCCGACCGTGCAAAGGTATCGCGAAAGGACGGGAATGCGGCATGCAGCGCAGGCAGCAGTTGCGCCCGAATGCGGTTGCGCGTGAAGCGCTCATCGGAGTTGGTGGGGTCTTCCACCCACGCCTGGCCTTGTGCCTTCAACCAATCGCGTACGTCCGCCGCAGACACCTGCAACAAGGGGCGGTGCCAGACCAGACCAGCACGCGTCCACTGGGCAGGCATGGCGGCCAGGCCGGCCACGCCCGCTCCGCGCGACAGGGCGAGTAGCAGGGTTTCGGCCTGATCGTCGGCGTGCTGTGCAATTGCTATGGATTGAATAGCACCCAAGGTATGATCCTCTAGCGCTACTGCCGTCAAAGCCTGGTATCTGGCTTGCCGAGCGGCGTCCTCGGGGCTCTGGCCGGGCGCGGGGCGTGCGTCCAGCCGCTGCACACGCAAGGTCACGCCCAGCTTGCTACACAAGGCCACGCAATGCTGCTCAAACCCATCGGCAGCCGCCTGCAGCCCGTGGTGCACATGGATGGCCAGCACCTGCCCGGGCCAGCGGCGTGCACAGCCCAACAGCAATGCGGTCGAGTCTGCGCCCCCGCTCAACGCCACGGCCATCGGCAACGCGGGCGCAAAGGCCCGCAGGGCGGCGTCCATTGATTGCGTCATCGCATCCGCCCTTCAGGCCCTGCACCTGGACCCGTCGCAACCGCCGGATGTGCCCGGAGGGCGTAGAGAACGAGGGAGAAATGGCGGCGCATGGGCGCCGATTATCACGGTGCCCCGCACTCCGACAGTAAGGTGCATGGGGGCGCCGCCCCGCCCCTGGCAACTTAACCGCCCGGCGAGGACAGCCGTGGCGCAGCGTGGGCAGGGTCGGTGGACAGGCGGAAGGTACCCACCACCTCCGACAGCCGCACCGACTGGTCCTTGAGGCTCTGTGCCGCAGCAGCGCTCTCCTCCACCAGCGCTGCGTTCTGCTGGGTCATCTGGTCGAGTTGGGCCACGGCCTGGCCGACCTCGTTGATGCTGGTGCTTTGCTCATTGGTGGACGCCGTGATCTCGGCCATGATGTCCGTCACACGCTGCACCGAGGTCACGATCTCGGTCATGGTAGTGCCCGCGTCGTGCACCAGCCGCGAGCCGTTTTCCACCTGCTCGACCGAGGTATTGATCAGGGTCTTGATCTCGCGTGCCGCCTCGGCGCTGCGCTGGGCGAGGCTGCGCACCTCGCCTGCCACCACCGCAAAGCCCCTGCCCTGCTCGCCCGCGCGGGCGGCTTCCACCGCAGCATTGAGCGCAAGGATGTTGGTCTGGAAGGCAATGCCGTCGATGACGCCGATGATGTCGTTGATCTTGCGCGAGGCCGCATTGATCTGGTCCATGGTGGTCACCACATTGCCCACCACTTGCCCCCCATGTTGCGCCACGTTGGACGCCTGGGCCACCAGCTGGTTGGCCTGGCGTGCCGAGTCTGCGTTGTGCCGCACGGTCTCGGTCAGTTGCTGCATGGAGGCTGATGTCTGCTGCAGGCTGGATGCCGTGAGTTCGGTGCGCCCGCTCAGGTCATGGTTGCCGGTGGCAATCTCTTCGGCGGCCACGCGTACCGAGCTGCTGGCGTCACGGATCTGCGAGAGCACACCGGAGAGCTTGCCCGCAAAGCTATTGAAGCTACCAGCGATCTGGGCCAGCTCGTCCTCACCGTGGGCGTCGATGCGGCGCGACAGGTCGCCATCACCGGCGCCGATTTCATGCATCGCGTCACGCACCAGCGTGAGCTGGCGCAGGCGCCTCGTCAGAACCACGCCCAGCAGCCCAACGGCCACCACCAACACCAAAACGCTGGAGATCAGCGATGTGGCCAGCATGGCCCGGATCGGTGCCATGGCCTCGCTTTCATCCAGGGCCACCACCAGCATCCATGAGGTGCCCGCGATCGGCACCACGCTGAGTAACCGGCTGCGCGACGCGATGTCCGCCTGCAGCAAGCTTTTGTCTTTGGATGCCGCGAGCAGCTTGTCGATCACGAGGTCCTTAGACAAATCTGCGATGGGCTTGAGGGTCAGCGCCTGGTCGCGGTGGGCGATGATCTTGCCATCGGCAGACACCAGAAACCCGAAACTCTGCGGCGTGGGCTGGATGGAAGCCACATTGGCAACCACTGACTCCATGTAAACATCACCAGCAGCCACGCCTTTGAGCGCCGCGCCGGCGCCCACCGGGGTCGCAAAAGTCACCACCAGCTTTTGGTCGGACGCCGAGATGTAGGGCGGCGTGACCACAGACCCGCCCGCTTGCGCGGCCTGCTTGTACCAGGGACGTGCGGTGGGGTCGTAGTCGGCGGGCAGGCTGCGAGTCTCTGAAAAAACGTACTTCTTGTCCGCGTAGCCAAAATACGCCGTGCTGAACTTGCCCGCGTCGCGCAGCATGGCCAGTGACTTGGCAGGCTCGGGATCTTCAAAGGCGGCGATGGAGGCCGCAATGATCGTGGCCTTGGCCCGCGCCCACTCCTCGATGGTTTCTGCGTGGCTCTTGGCGGTCGCCATGCCCTCTTCGGCCAGCGAAACCTGCGCCTGTGCACGTGCCGATAGGTAGTTGACCAACGTCAACACCATCAGGGCAGCCACCATGCAGGTGGCAGAGAGGACCAGGATCTGGCCCTTGAGCGTCTTCAGAAGCGACATGAAGCCCTCCTTGAACCGCCCGCGCAGGCGGTCTGCAGGCATGTTACATCCGGTAGCAGTCCATGCGCCAGTGCGGGTTTGTGCGCCCCTGCAAGGAGTCGGCCAGAAAAACAACAACGGCCCCGAAGGGCCGTTGGAACCGCACCAAGCTGGTGCATTTGGTGCCAGCAACGACAGGCCTGAACCTGCCCTCAGCGGGCTTAGCGGGCGTCCGCCTTGGTGTCGCTAAAGCGGCCGTAGCTCTGCAGACGCTCGTAGCGACGGTCCAGCAAGTCTTTGGTCTTGAGGTCTGCCACCTGGCGGAAGGCATCACCCAAAGCGCGCTTGAGGAAGGCAGCCATCTGCTTGTGGTCACGGTGAGCGCCGCCCACAGGCTCGCTCACGATCTTGTCCACCAGACCCAGGGCCTTGAGGCGGTGGGCGGTGATGCCCAGGGCGTCAGCGGCCTCTTGCGCCTTGTCGCTGGTCTTCCAGAGGATGGACGCACAGCCTTCGGGGCTGATGACCGAGTAGATGGCGTATTGCAGCATCACAACCTGATCGGCCACGCTGATGGCCAAGGCGCCGCCGGAGCCGCCTTCGCCAATGATGGTGGTGATGATGGGTACTTCGAGCTGCGCCATCTCGAAGATGTTGCGGCCAATGGCCTCGGACTGGCCCCGTTCCTCGGCGTCGATGCCAGGGTAGGCGCCGGGTGTGTCCACAAAGGTGAACACGGGCAACTTGAACTTCTCGGCCGTCTTCATCAAGCGCAGGGCCTTGCGATAGCCCTCGGGCTTGCTCATGCCGAAGTTGCGCATGGCGCGCTCCTTCGTGTCACGGCCCTTCTGGTGGCCGATGACCATGCAGGCATGGCCATTGAAGCGCGCCAGACCGCCCACGATGGACAGGTCATCCGCATAGTGGCGGTCGCCGTGCAATTCGACGAAGTCGGTGAAGATGTCGCGCACGTAGTCGAGCGTGTAGGGACGCTCAGGGTGGCGGGCGATCTTGGTGATCTGCCAGGGCGACAGTTCGCTGTAAATGTCTTTGGTGAGCTGCTGGCTCTTCTTGCTCAGCTGGTCGATCTCTTCCGAAATATCGACGGCACTCTCGGTCTGCACGTAGCGCAGTTCTTCAATTTTGGACTCCAGCTCGGCAATGGGCTGTTCGAAATCCAGAAAGGTCTTTTTCGCCAACGTTTTTCTCCTAGGGGGATCGCACCCGGCGGGGTTGCCACGAATGGCACGCACTGTAACCGGCGTGCCTGCAGTGGTGTCAATAAGTTACAGGCAGGGGGTCCAGAGACCGCCAAATATACCAAGTCGCGACGCTGCACCAGGGCTTCCAGGCCTCGGCCACCTCGCGGGCGTCACTGCGGCTCACGGGGTCGCCAGAGAAGTAATTCTGGCTGATGCCGCTGATCAACCCCACGTCGTCGAGGGGCAAAACATTGGGCCGCATCAAATAGAAGATCAAAAACATCTCGGCCGTCCATCGGCCGATGCCACGGATGGCCACCAGCTCGGCAATGATGGCCTCATCGTCCATGGCGGCCCAGTCCTTGACGTGCAGCTTGCCGCCTTCAAAGTGCATGGCCAGGTCCACCAGGTAGTCCACCTTGCGGGCAGACAGGCCTGCGGCCCGCATGTCGTCGATCTTGAGCTTGAGCACGCTGGCGGGCTTCATGCCGCGCGGCAGCAGCGCTACAAAACGCTCCCATACGGCCTGTGCTGACGCCACTGACACCTGCTGTCCCACGATGGAACGCGCCAGTGTGATGAAGGGGTCGCCCTTGGTTTGCAGCGCGGCGTCGCCAAACTGCGGGATCAGGCGCTTCATCACCCGGTCTTTTTTCACCAGGTGCTTGCAGGCCTCGGCCCAGTAGTCGGGCGTGGCCAGCACCAGCGACGGCGCCACAGCGTCACCCGATATCTTTTTAGAAGCTGCCACCGCTTATTCCACCTGCACTACTGGCATATTTAGCATCAAAACCATGCTCATTGGGCAGCTTCCCATGTGGTGCCGGCGGCAGAGTCCTTGAGCACGATGCCCTGGGCCAGCAAGTGGTTGCGGATGCGGTCGGCCTCGGCAAAGTTCTTGGCCGCCTTGGCTGCGGCCCGGGCAGCAATCTGTGCCTGAATCTCAGACTCATCCACACCGGCGGCCCCGGACTGAAGAAAAGCCTTGGGGTCACCCTGCAAGATCCCCAGACAGCCACCCAGCGCCTGGAGCAACCCCGCCAGCTCGACGGAGCGGGTCTTGTTGACCTCGCTTGCCAGATCAAACAGCACGGCCACGGCCTCGGGAGTGCCAAAGTCCTCGTCCATCGCGCCCTTGAAGCGGGCCGCGTAAGGGTTGGTCCAGTCAATAGAAGCGGCTTGCGCGGGAGTCACCAGGCTCAGCGCGGTGTACAGCCGCTTGAGCGCCTGGCGCGCGTCATCCAGATGCGCATCGCTGTAGTTCAGCGCACTTCGGTAGTGGGCGCGGACGATGAAAAAGCGCACGGTTTCTGCGTCATACGTCTTGAGCACGTCGCGGATGGTGAAGAAGTTGCCCAGGCTCTTGGACATCTTCTCGTTGTCCACGCGCACAAAGCCGTTGTGCACCCAGAACTTGGCCAGCGGTTTGCCCGTGGCACCTTCACTCTGGGCGATTTCGTTCTCATGGTGGGGGAACTGCAGGTCCGCGCCGCCGCCGTGGATGTCAAAGGTTTCGCCCAGCGTGGCGCCGCACATGGCCGAGCACTCGATATGCCAGCCGGGTCGGCCCGAGCCAAAGCTGCTGTCCCATTTGGCCTCGGGGGGTTCCTCGGGCTTGGAGGCTTTCCACAGCACGAAGTCGAGCGGGTCTTCCTTGCCGTCCAGCACTGCTACGCGCTCGCCGGCGCGCAGCTCGTCGAGCGACTTGCCCGAGAGCTTGCCGTAGCCATCAAACTTGCGCACGGAGTAGTTCACATCGCCGTTGCTCGCCCGGTAGGCAAGGCCCTTGCCTTCCAGCTGGCCGATGAGCGAGAGCATCTGGGGCACATATTCGGTAGCGCGGGGCTCGACCGACGGCGGCTCGATGCCCAGCAGGCCGATGTCCTGGTGCATGGCGGCAATCATCTCGTCAGTGAGCTGGCGGATGGTGATGCCACGCTCCAGCGCACGCTTGATGATCTTGTCGTCGATGTCGGTGATGTTGCGCACGTAGGTCACGCGCAGGCCGCTGGCCTTGAGCCAGCGCTGCACGACGTCGAACGCCATCATCATCCGGGCGTGGCCGATATGGCACAGGTCATAAATGGTCATGCCGCACACATACATGCGCACATGGCCAGGTTCGAGCGGGGAAAAGTCTTCCAATGCACGCGACAGCGTGTTGTAGATGCGCAAACTCATGGGATTTCAGTAACGGGAGACTTGATGGGGTGGGCGAGGCAAAGAAACTCACCCGGCAGCAGCGGAACTCGGCCCTTGACAGGGGGTGGCCCGGCAAGGGGCGTCCAGCAAAATCACCAGCGGCAACAGCGTACCGTCATGACAACCCCCTCAGCTACAATCCGCCGCAGTATAAGCCCCCGCCCGGGCTGGCTGCCGCCCAACTCCTTTGTACCCCCATGAAGCAAGTCCGACGCACACTCCCACGCCTACTGCGCCTTCTGGCACTGACCGCCCTGATGGGCACGGGCGTGGTCCACGCGGACGACTATGCCGACATCACCCAGTTGCTCAAGGCTGGCAAGGCGTCCGAGGCGCTGGCCAAGGCCGACCAGCGCCTGGCCGCCAACCCACGTGACCCGCAGCTGCGCTTCTTGCGCGGCGTGGCCCAGACCGACTCGGGCAAGCAGGCCGACGCCATCGCCACCTTCACCAAGCTCACCGAAGAGTACCCAGAGCTGCCCGAGCCCTACAACAACCTGGCTGTGCTGTACGCCAACCAGAACCAGCTGGACAAGGCCCGCACGGCGCTGGAAATGGCGATCCGCACCAACCCCAGCTACGCCACCGCACAGGAAAACCTGGGCGACATCTACGCCAAGCTGGCCAGCCAGGCCTACAACAAGGCGCTGCAACTGGATGCCAACAACGCCAACTCCGTCAAGCCCAAGCTGGCGCTGATCCGCGAATTGTTCTCCAACGAACCCGGCAGCAAAACCGGTCGCCCTGCCGCCGCAGCGCCCGCGCCCGCCGTGGTGGTAACCCAGCGCCCTGCACCCGCTCCAGCGCCCGCCGCTGCGCCAGCAGCTGCAGCCCAGGCGCCAGCGCCTGCCGCCGCTCCAGCCCCAGCTCCAACTGTCAGCCCCGCTCCCGCTGCACCGGCACCTGCCCCAGCGCCTGCAGCTGCGGGCGACGCATCCACCCAGGCCGTTACCTCTGCCGTACAGGCCTGGGCTGCGGCCTGGTCGTCCAAGGACATGAAGGGGTACCTGGGCGCGTACGACAAGTCGTTCGATCCACCTGGTCGCCAAGGCCGCGCTGCCTGGGAGAAGGAACGCGAGGCGCGCATCGTCGGCAAATCCAAGATCAGCGTGAAGCTTTCTGACATCACCGTGTCCGTACAAGGTGACAAGGCCACGGCCCGGTTTCGCCAGGCATACAGTGCCGACTCGCTCAACGTGAGCAGCCGCAAGACGTTGGACCTCGTCAATAACAACGGCCGCTGGACCATCGTTCGCGAATCCACAGGCGGTTGACCATGGCCCCCGATGCGGCGCCTGCGCCTTCCGCGCGGGCTTTTTTTTTTGCCCTGACAGTCAGCTGATAGATGGTTTGCATGTTTGTGCCCCTGACCAACGCAGGCCGCAGGGCAGCATCGGCGGTGCTGTTGCTGCTGGGCCTCTCGTTGGCCACGCCAGCCCTGCCGCAGGGTGCCAAGGCCCGCCGGGCGGCTGCTGCGCATGCGGCATTCACCACCCCCCCGGTGGCGCCCACACCTGCTGAGCTGCGCGACGGCCAAGCGGAGACGCGCCTCATGGCGGTCTACAAGCTGGTGGCCGAAGGCCGGGGTCGCGAGGCGCTGGCCCAGGCCGAAAGCCTGGCGCGCGACTACCCCAATTTCCAGCTGGCGCAACTGGCGGTCGGTGACCTGCTCATGTCGCGAACCCGGCCACTGCGGCATATGGGCGATGTGGCCCCTGAGCCGGACTCAGCCCGCAGCATCCAGGCCGCTGCAGCACTGGCCGAACTGCGCACCGAATCGCGCCAGCGTGTGGATGCACAACGCAGCCGCCCCCCGGTCAATGCCATCCCCGCACAGTTCCTGGAGCTATCCCCTCGCTCGCGCCACGCGATTGCGGTAGACACCTCGCGCTCTCGCCTGTACCTCTTTGAAAACACCGCCCAGGGCCTGCGGCTGGTGGCCGACTACTATGCCTCCGTGGGCAAGCTGGGCATCGAAAAAGAGGTGGAGGGTGACCAGCGCACACCGCTGGGGGTGTACTTCATCACCAGCCGCCTGGACCCGGCCAAGCTCAAGGACTTCTACGGCGCGGGCGCCCTGCCCATCAACTATCCCAATCCCCTGGACCAGAGCCGGGGCAAGACGGGGAGCGGCATCTGGCTGCATGGCACGCCGCCCGACCAATTCTCGCGCGCGCCACTGGCGACCGACGGTTGCCTCGTGCTGGCCAACCCCGACCTCGAACGCATCCTGCGCACGGTGGAGCCCCGCTCCACCCCCGTAGTCATTGCGCGCCAGTTGCAATGGGTGCAGCCTCACAGCGTGGCGGCCGACCGCAAATCGTTCGAAGCGGTGCTCAACGCCTGGCGCGCCGCCAAGACCGAGGGCGACATGAAGCGCCTGCTGGGCTTTTATGCGTCCGACTTCCAGAGCTACCGCAAGAAGCCGCTGGAGGAATGGACCCAGGTGCTGCAGGCCGAGGCCCGCGCCCTCAAGGGCCGGGAACTCCAGCTCAAGGACAAGTCTTACCTGCGGTGGACAGACTCGGCCGACACCATGGTGGTAACGTTCGGCGAAGTCGCCGAAGGCGCCCGCACAGGCCCGGTCAAGCGCCAGTACTGGACGCGCCGCGGCCAACAATGGCAGATCTTTTTCGAAGGAGTGATTGGATGATTTCCAGAAGAAATTCGACGGTAGCGCTGGCAAGTATTGCCCTGGTTGCTATGTTTACAGTAGCACCCGTACAGGCGCAAGATGCCCCCAAGGTCAAGCTGGCCACGTCGATGGGCGACATCGTCGTGCAGCTCGACGCCGCCAAGGCCCCCAAGACGGTCGAGAACTTCCTGGCCTACGTGAACAGCAAGCACTACGACGGCACGATCTTCCACCGCGTGATGGACGGCTTCATGATCCAGGGCGGCGGCTTCACGGCTGATATGCAGCAAAAGCCCACCAAGGCCCCCATCCCGCTTGAAGCCAAGAACGGCCTCAAGAACGACACCTACACCATCGCCATGGCACGCACCGGCGATCCCAACTCGGCCACTTCGCAGTTCTTCATCAACGTGAAGGACAACGGCATGCTCAACGCCCCCAACCCTGACGGCCACGGCTACGCCGTGTTCGGCAAGGTGGTCGAAGGCACCGCCGTGGTCGACAAGATCAAGGCCGTGGCCACCGGCAACAAGGGCGGCCACCAGAACGTGCCCACCACCCCCATCACCATCAACTCCGCCACCGTGGTGAAGTGAAGAGCCCATTTTTTGAAAGAAGCAAAGCCATGAGCAACCCCCAAGTCGAACTGCACATCGCCGGCTACGGCGTCATCACCCTCGAACTCGACGCCGCCAAGGCACCCAAGTCGGTCGAGAACTTCCTGGCCTACGTGAACAAAGGCCACTACAACAACACCATCTTCCACCGCGTGATCCCCGGCTTCATGGTGCAAGGCGGCGGCTTTGAGCCCGGCATGACCCAAAAGGGCACCGACGCGCCCATCGAAAACGAAGCCAACAACGGCCTGAAGAACGCCAACTACACCGTGGCCATGGCCCGCACCAGCGACCCGCACTCGGCCACCGCCCAGTTCTTCATCAACGTGGCCGACAACGGCTTCCTGAACCACACCGCACCTTCGGCCCAGGGCTGGGGCTATGCCGTGTTCGGCAAGGTTGTGTCAGGCACCGACGTGGTGGACAAGATCAAGGCCGTGAAGACGGGCCGCAAGGGCTTCCATGACGACGTGCCGAAGGAAGACGTGATCATCGAGAAGGCGGTCGCCCTCTGAGCATCGCATCCCCCTGTGGCGCTGCGCGCCCCGCTGAGGCCACGCCCATGTCGGCCGCCCATTGCAGGCCGCAGCGCAAGGGATGAACCACCCAGCCTCCCCCGTGACCACGACCGTGCCCCGGTTCGAGGAGCTTGTCGCTCCCTCGCATTGGCGCGCGGTCGATTTCATTTCAGACCTGCACCTGCAGGCCAGCGAGCCCGCCACGGTGGCCGCATTCCAGCAGTATCTGGAAGGCACCACGGCAGACGCCCTCTTTATCCTGGGCGACCTGTTCGAAGTGTGGGTGGGCGACGATGCCATGAGCGAGCCCAGCCGCTTCGAAGCCCAGGGCTGCGCCCTCCTTCGGGCCGCCGCGCAGCGCCTGCCGGTGTACTTCATGCATGGCAACCGCGACTTTCTGGCGGGCCCTGCCTTCCTGGCTGGGTGCGGCATCACCGGCCTGGCAGACCCCACAGTCCTGGTCTTTGACGGCCAGCGGTATGTCCTGAGCCACGGCGACCTGCTGTGCCTGGACGATGTGGACTACCAGCGTTTTCGCCTGCAGGCCCGCAGCGCCGCCTGGCAGCAGCAATTTCTGACCCAGCCTTTGGCCACGCGCCGCGTGCAGGCGCGCGGCATCCGCCAGGAGAGCGAGGCGCGCAAGCAGTCTGGGGCCACGTACGCCGATGTGGACAGCCCCGCCGCCATCGCCTGGCTGCAGGCCGCAGGCGCCCACACCCTCATCCACGGCCACACCCACCGGCCAGCCGACCATGTGCTGGCTCCGGGTCTGCAACGCCTGGTGCTGAGCGACTGGGATGCCGCAGCATTGCCCCCCCGGCTGGAAACACTGCGTTTGTCCAGCGCGGGCTTGGAACGGCTGCCCCTGGCCCCCAAGTAACAGCGGTCATGAACTGAGCGGGCCCACCTCCCGCAGCCCGATCGCCATGCCCCCCTTGCTCAACCGCCTCTGGCGCCGCGTGCGCGCCACCGTGGCACCGGTACCGGACATCTCTGCCACGTTGTGGCTGCAGACCGTGCAGCGCTACCCATTTCTGGCCGCGCTATCGCTGCACGACCAGGCCAAGCTGCGCGTGCTCAGCGCCCTCTTCTTGCACCACAAGGAATTCCACGGTGCCCACGGCCTCGTGGTGACCGACGCCATGGCCATCGACATTGCCGCGCAGGCCTGCCTGCCCCTGCTGCACTGGGGCGACCCCACCAAGGCACTCGACTGGTACGACGATTTTGTGGGCATCGTGCTGCACCCCGGCGAGGCCGTGGCCCGCCGCCAGACGATGGACGAAGCGGGCGTGGTGCACGAGCACACCCAGGTGCTGCTGGGCGAGGCCATGGAGCGCGGCCCCATCATGCTCAGCTGGCAGCATGTGAGCAACGCTACCGAGAACACCGCGCGGGGCCACAATGTGGTGGTGCACGAGTTCGTGCACAAGCTCGATATGAAGAACGGCCAACCCAACGGCTGCCCGCCCCTGCCTGCAGGCTTCATGGGAACACACACCGGCCGTGCTGCGTATGAGGCGTGGTGGGCAGCCTGGGAGCCCGCCTACGAACAGTTCCGCGAACGCGTGATCATGGCCGAGCGCTTCGGCGCCGAACGGCCCTGGCTGGACGCGTACGGCGCCACCTCACCCTCCGAGTTCTTTGCCGTGGCCTGCGAGGCGTACTTTGTGAACCGCGAACGGTTTGCCCAGGAGTTTCCGGGATTGATGCCGGTGCTGAATGCGTTCTTCCAGCGCCCTGCAGGCTGAGCCTGGCGGTACGCATGGGGGGGCCACCACCCCTTTTTGTACGCTGGCAGGCCACAGGCCAACCATCCCTGCAGTCACTCAGGCTGCAGCAGCACCCCACCGCACAGCCTTCATGCGCCCAGCGCGTTTTCCACCGCCTGCTTGGCTTCTTCCAGACTACTGAAAAACTGGGTGGGTTGCGGCATGGCCTTGGGCAAATGGGCGGGCGGCGGCCACAGGCGGTCGTCTGCCCAGGCGGCGGTCCATCCGCCAATGTCTTTGCGCTTGATGGAGCAAAGTGCTTGCCCGTCCACGTTGGCTATCCAGGTGGTCGGCGGGTTATGGTCCCAGATGACATGTGCCATGGCGCCCTCTCACGGTTGCTGGACCATTGTAGGAAGCCTGCGCGAAATTGGGCAATGGCGTTCACCCCACCCCCGCTGCCATCAGGCGACAGAGCGGAGGCACAGTAAAACGACGGCAGGCGCCTGCGCTCGCCCCCCTGCACCCATCAGCCAGCGGCCAGCGCTCGCCGCGCGGCCAGGGCCACGCTGGCTGCATCCACCCCAAAGAACTGCCGGAGCGCTGCCCGCGTGTCGCTGCGTCCAAATCCATCCGTGCCCAGTGTCACATACTTGCGGCCCTCGGGGATGAAGGCGCGCACCGTCTCGGGCACGGCGCGCACATAGTCGCTGGCGGCGATCACTGGTCCGCGGGTCGTGGCCAGTTGCTGCGTCAGCCATGCGGGTGCAGGCTGGGCATCGCCCGCCAGCCAGCGCTGCTCGCAGGCCACGCCGTCGCGGGCCAGTTCGCTCCAGCTGGTGACGCTGAGCACGGTCACATCCACGCCCTCGCTGGCAAGTTGTTCTGCGGCCTTGACCACCTCGGTCAGGATGGCACCAGAGCCCATCAGGGTGACGCTTTTGGACGAAATCGCGCTGTCGCGCTGGTGCATATTGCCTGAATAGCTCCTGAAAACATAGCATCCACGCAGCACACCTTCTGCCGCACCGGCGGGCAGGTCGGGCTGTGCGTAGTTCTCGTTCATCAGCGTGACGTAGTAGAAAACGTCGCGCTGCTCGGTCACCATCTCGCGCATGCCGGCGTCGATGATGACGGCCATTTCTCCCGCGTAGGCTGGGTCGTAGGCCTTGCAGTTGGGAATGGTGGCGGCCACTAGGTGGCTGCTGCCGTCCTGGTGCTGCAGGCCCTCGCCGCCCAGCGTGGTGCGGCCCGAGGTCGCCCCCAAGAGGAAGCCGCGCGCACGCTGGTCCGCCGCAGCCCAGATGGCGTCTCCCACGCGCTGGAAGCCGAACATGGAGTAGTAGATGTAGAACGGCAGCATGGCCAGGCCGTGCACGCTGTAGCTCGTTGCAGCAGCCGTCCAGCTGGCGATGGCGCCCGCCTCGCTGATGCCTTCTTCCAGGATCTGGCCGTCCAGCGCCTCGCGGTAGCTCAGCACCGAGCCGATGTCCTCGGGCGCATAACGCTGGCCCACGCTGCTGTAGATGCCTACCTGCTTGAACAGATTGGCCATGCCGAAGGTCCGCGCCTCGTCGGCCACGATGGGCACGATGCGCGGGCCCAAGGTGGTGTCCTTCAGCAGCGTGCCCAGCATGCGCACGAAGGCCATGGTGGTGCTCATCTCCTTGCCATCGGCCTGCAGCGCGAACTGCGCGTAGCTATCGATGGACGGGACGGGCAGCGCGTCGCACGCCGTCTCGCGGCACGGCAGGTAGCCGCCCAGTGCGTCGCGGTGGCTGCGCAGGTAGCGCATCTCCGAGCTGTCTTCGGCGGGCTTGAAGAAGGCCAGGCTGGTGGCCTGCTCGTCGCTGAGCGGCAGGTTGAAGCGATTGCGAAACTCGATGAGGTCGGTCTCATCCAGCTTCTTCTGGCTGTGCGTGGTCATCTTGCCCTGGCCGGCAGTGCCCATGCCGTAGCCCTTCTTGGTGTGGGCCAGGATCACCGTGGGCTGGCCCGTGTGCGCAGCGGCGGCGGCGTAGGCGGCGTGGATCTTCACCAGGTCGTGCCCGCCGCGCTTCAAACGGTCGATCTGCTCGTCCGTCATGCCCTGGGCCAGGGCAGCCAGCTCAGGGTTCTGACCGAAGAAGTTGTCGCGGTTGAAGCGGCCGTCCTTGGCGGCAAAGGTCTGCATCTGGCCATCGACCGTGCCTTCGAGCGTGCGCACCAGCGCACCGGTCAGGTCGCGGGCGAACAGGCCGTCCCAGTCGCTGCCCCACACCAGCTTGACCACGCTCCAACCCGCGCCGGCGAACAAGCGCTCCAGCTCGTCGATGATGCGGCCGTTGCCACGCACTGGGCCATCCAGGCGCTGCAGGTTGCAGTTGACGACCCAGACCAGGTTGTCCAGGCCTTCACGCGCGGCCAGGGTCAGCGCGCTCATGCTCTCGGGCTCGTCCATCTCGCCATCGCCGAACACGCCCCACACCTTGCGCCCCGCGCAGTTGAGCAGGTTGCGGTGCGTGAGGTAGCGCATGAAGCGTGCGTGGTAGATGCTGCTGATAGGGCCGATGCCCATCGAGCCGGTGGGGAACTGCCAGAAGTCCGGCATCAGCCAGGGGTGCGGGTAGCTCGACAGCCCCTGCGCGCCCGCACCCGGCGCCGTCAGTTCCTGGCGGTAGTGCATCAGGTCCTGCTCGGACAGGCGCCCTTCCAGGAAGGCGCGGGCATACACGCCGGGCGCGCTGTGCGGCTGGAAGAACACCAGATCGCCCCGGTGCTGCCCTTCGCCCAGGCCTTCACGGGCACGAAAAAAATGGTTGAACCCGCTTTCGAAAAGATCCGCAGCACTGGCGTAGCTGGCAATGTGCCCACCCAACTCGCCATACGCCTGGTTCGCGCGCACCACCATGGCCAGCGCGTTCCAGCGCACGATGGAAGCCACGCGCTCCTCGATGGCCAGGTCACCCGGAAACACAGGCTGGTCCTGCACCGCCACGGTGTTCACGTACGGCGTGTTCAGGTCAGGCTGCCAGCCAATGCGCTGCGCACGCGCCACCCGCACCAGCTCCTGCAGCATGTGCCGCGCTCGCTCGGGGCCTTCGGTGGCGACGAGTGCCAGGAAGGCATCGCGCCACTCGGCGGTTTCTTCGGGGTCGGCGTCCAGGGGGGCGCCGATGGCTTGTTGCAGCAGGGCGTGGGGTGTGAGGGCGTTCATGGAGGCCACTGTAGCGAGGCTGGCTCCAAATGAGTTGCCGTTTTGCCTTTCGCAACGCGCATCTATAGCACTTTATGCCGCCAAAGCAATAAACTGCGGCATATGAAACTGGACACCCTCGATTTGCGCATCCTGGCCGAGCTGCAGGCCGATGGATCTCTGTCCAACGTAGAGCTGGCGCGGCGCGTGCACCTGTCGCCCTCGCCCTGCCTGGCGCGGGTAAAGGCGCTGGAGGCAGCAGGCGTCATCAGCCGCTATGTGGCGCTGGCCAATGCGGCGGCGCTGGGGCTGGGCCTGAATGTGTTCATCAGCATCAGCCTCAAGGCGCAAAGCAAGGAGGCCCTGGCCGACTTTGAACGCCGCATTGCCGAACACGATGAGGTGATGGAGTGCTACCTGATGAGCGGCGACAGCGACTACCTGATCCGCGTAGCGCTTGCCGATATCGGGGCGCTGGAGCGGTTCATCTTGGAGCAGCTGTCGCCCATTCCGGGCGTGGAGAAGATCCGATCCAGCTTTGCACTCAAGCAGGTGCGCTACAAGACCGCCCTGCCTTTGCCCAGCGCCTGACGCAGCCCACAGGCCGCGGGATGCGATGCAAACGCTATTTACGCGCCACGCCGCTCGTGACCACGCGCTTGCGCAGCTCGCGGATCAGCGCCTTGGCACGCGCCTCGTTGGCGGGGCCCATGCGCAGCAGGATCTTCTGACCGCTGGGCAGCGCCTCCAGCGCGGGGTCCACAAACTCGTAGCGCACCCAGGGCCGCAGGTTGGGCACTTCGGTGTTCACGGGCGTGAGCTTGACCTGCAACGGGCCCGCAGGCTCGGGCGCCAGCAGCAGCTGGTTCAGCACCGCCACCAGGCGGTCGTTGAAGTAGCGCCGGGGGTAGCCCAGTTCTTCATACGCCTGCTGAAACAGCGGGTACAGCCGCGCGTACAGCGCCACGGCGGGCTCCATCGGTACCGCTTCGGCAAACGCCAAGAAGGCGCTGTAGCGTGCGGCATTGGCCGCGGCGACGGTGGTGGGCGCGTCGCCAGTGCCATCCACCACAAACCGCTGCAGCGTAGGTTGCACCGGCCACATGCGCGATGGCGCGTGGGCGCGGCCGAGGTTGTCCACCGTGGCCACCACACGGCGAACAAAACCGTCGGTCTGCAGAAACATCGCCAGCTTGTCGCGGCCCAGCAGCTCGGCCAACAGCTCTGTCACCCTGGCGTCGGACTCGGCCAGCGCAGGCAAGGCAGCGTCAGGCGGTGCCAGCGCATCTACCGGGTTCTGCGGCCCCGACGCCTCGGGCGCGGGCGGCGGCGCTGCCGGTGCGGCAGGCGCGGCAACCGCAGGGGGCTGCGCTACCGCAGGCGCCACGGGCCGCAGCCAGAACCACCATGCCGCGCCAGCCGCCACGGCGCACACCAGCGCAGCCAGCAAGACCCAGAGTGCGGGGGAGGTGCGCTCTGGCGCGGGGCGGAATTCTGCGGTGTCTTGATCGGGCATGGGCTCTCCTTCAGCACAGGAACAACCCTTGTCCGACGCTCCATGGCGTCAGGCGTTCCCTCTCAGTCCCACATGGGGCGTGCACGATTGGACAACCGCACACCCAGACCCCGGTAACGCGATGTAGCCCGCCCCGGGGCCGGCCCGGGAGAATGCCCTGCTTAAAACGCCGTCGGTGTGGTGGACAGCGACTCCAGCCATGCCACCGTGGCGGCCAACTCGGAGGGGCGAATCTCGTGTGCGCTGGGGAACTCGCGGTACGTCACCGTCACCGGCAGTGGCGCCATGTGGTGGGCGATGGCCTGGGCGTTGGCCAGCGGGATCACGTTGTCGTGGGTACCGTGGCTCAGCCACAGTTGCTTGCCGCGCAGCGCATCGGCAGGTGCGGTGAGCGGCACCACCTGCGGCAGCAGGCGGCTGTGCCACACCAGGCCTGCATGCATCAACGCGGGCCGGGTGAGCAACAGCGACAGCGCCATGATGCCGCCCTGGCTGAAGCCGCCCACCACCACCCGCTCGGGCGGAATGCCCAGCTGATCGGCGGCAGACTCGACCGCCTGGGCCACCAGGGCGCGGCTTTGCGCCTCCTGCTCTTCGTTGATGGTGCGCTCGCCGCTGGGCTCGATGGAGAAATCAAACCACGCGTGTGAGCCCGGCCCCATGCGAAACGGCGCACGCAGGCTCAGCACATGAAACCGGTCCGGGATCTGCGGGGCCAGGCTGAACAGGTCCTGCTCGTTGCTGCCCACGCCATGCATCAGCACCAGCAGCCAGGGCCGGGGTGCGGTGGCGGCAGCGGGACGCTGCAAAAATGTGAGCGGCAAGGTAAGCATATATGTGCGCCTCGAATGGTTTAGGGCCAAAAACGGGTGGAATGCAAGGAGTTCCGTGTCAGTGCACCGGCTCCAGGGCAAAAGCGTCCATCGACAGCATGCTGTACATCACCTCGCGGCTCAAGTAGTTTGCGTGCAGGTCGTCCCCTGCTGCACCCAGTGCAAAGAAGATCGGCAAAAAGTGGTCTTCGGTCGGATGCGCACGGTGGGCGTGAGGCGCCTGGCTGCGGTAGTTGAGCAGTGCTGCCATGTCCCCACGGGCCAGTGCGTCCTCGATCCAGCGGCTGAACTCCAGCACATAGGGCGCGGGCGCCCGCTCGCCGCCAAAAAACTCGGCCAGGTTGTGCGTCATGCTGCCCGACCCCACCACCAGTACGCCCTGGCTGCGCAGGCTGCGCAAGGCGGCGCCCAGTGCATACACATCGGCCGGGCCCGCGCCCACGGGCAGCGCCACCTGCACCACAGGCACGTCGGCCTGCGGGAACAAGTGCATCAGCGGCACCCAGGCGCCGTGGTCAAAGGGACGCGCGGCATCGCCCTGGGCCGCCACACCAGCGGCCTGCAACAGACCCAGAACTTCTTGCGCCAAAGCGGGCGAGCCTGGAGCGGGGTACTGCAGCTGGTACAGCGCGGGAGGGAATCCGCCAAAGTCGTGCCAGGTGGCAGGCTGCGGTCCGGTCATCACCTGCGCCGAGCGCGCCATCCAATGCGGCGACATGACCACCACGCCACGCAGGCCGGGGTATTGCGACTTCAGGCTCTCGCCCCACTGCGTGAGCGCCGGGCCGGTGGTGCCCGCATCCAGCGCAAACAAGGGCGCACCATGCGACACAAACAGCGCGGGGACTGCGGCAGAAACAGGAACGGGGGCTTGGGCAGAGGCAGACATGACAACTCCAACAAGGAACACCATGAATGTAGGACTGATAGCCCGTGATACCAAGCCCTGCAAGGCAGACAGATTGTTCTACGGATGATGCCAATCAAACATTGACAGTGCCTTGGCGCACAGCAAGCAACGCCCTCCAGCCCCTACGCAGGCCTGCTCTGGCCCGCAGGTCAGGAGCCGTCGCGCACCCTGCCCCGCAGCGCCTTGGTCTCACCCCGCTGCGTTTTGCTTTGCAAACGCCGCTGTTTCGACCCATAGGTGGGCTTGGTGGCCCGGCGCACGCGGGGCGGCACGGCCACGCTGTTGACCAGCGCATTGAGCCGCTCCAGGGCATCGGCACGGTTTTGCTCCTGGCTGCGGTACTTCTGGGCCTTGATGACCACCACACCGTCTTGCGTGATGCGGGTGTCGCGCAGGGCCAGCAGGCGCTCCTTCACGCCCTCGGGCAGCGACGACGCCACCACGTCAAACCGCAGGTGGACGGCACTGGACACCTTGTTGACGTTTTGCCCGCCCGCGCCCTGCGCGCGCATGGCGGTGATTTCAACCTCGTCCTCAGAAACTTGCAGGGGCAGCGGGACCATGGCCGTGGAATCCCCCGCGCCCAGCCATCAGGCCGCTGGCTGCTGGGCCAGCAACTGCGCCAGCCCGTCAATCGCCAGGCCATAGCCCAGCACGCCAAAGCCACACATCACCGCCTTGGCGGCGGCGGCCATGTACGAATGGTGGCGGTAGGCCTCGCGCGCATGCACATTGCTGATGTGCAGCTCGATCAAGGTGATGCCCGTGCCCTTGATGGCATCGTGCAGTGCAATGCTGGTGTGGGTGTAGGCCCCAGCGTTCATGACCACGCCCGCCAGCTCGCCCGCTGCGTGCAGGCGGCCCGCCTCGTGAATCCAGTCCACCAGCGCGCCTTCGTGGTTGCTTTGGTGAAAACGCAGCGCAAAACCGTGGCGGTTGCAGGCGTCGGTGCAGAGCTTTTCCACATCGGCCAGGGTGGCCGCGCCGTAAACGGCAGGCTCGCGCGTGCCCAACAGGTTCAGATTGGGGCCATTGAGGACAAAAACGGTTTTATTGGCAGTCACAGACAGGGTCTCCGGGGCGATGCGCCTGCCACGCTGGCAGGCCAGAGTGCGGGATTATGAAGCGCCAAGAAAAAAGCGGCCCCGAAGGACCGCTGTAAAAGGCAGCCTGTGCAACGCTGCCTGTGAGCGACTCGCGCCCAAGAGGTTGGTGACAAACCAGCCGCTGGGGGCTGATCAACGGTCCCAGTGGCGACCGTGGCCGTGTCCGTGGTGGCGGTGGCCGTAACCATAACCGCCGT
Source organism: Acidovorax sp. GW460-11-11-14-LB4 (assembly GCF_059423685.1). Classification (NCBI taxonomy): domain Bacteria; kingdom Pseudomonadati; phylum Pseudomonadota; class Betaproteobacteria; order Burkholderiales; family Comamonadaceae; genus Acidovorax; species Acidovorax sp. GW460-11-11-14-LB4. Next base: position 59,374 of record NZ_JBWKYJ010000015.1, read on the forward strand.
AATACACCGCTGGGGGTGGCGTGTAGTACACCGGGGGAGCGTTGTAGTACACAGGGCGTGGAGGGGGAGCGTAGTACACCGGTGGGGGCGGTGCCACATACACCGGGGCGGGGGCGTAGTAGCCATTGCTGGCCCCCACCACCACGCCGGGCACGCCAATGCCCACGGACCAATTGACATCGCGGGCCTGGGCGGAGCCAGCACCGGCCAACAGGGCCAGCGCCACACCCGCCACAGCGGCCGCAGTAGAAACAGAACGGGTTTTCGTCATGGAAATCTCCTAGTGAATGAGGGCGGCCAGCCAAAAGGACACGCCTCACCGGTACACAACGCACCAAGTGCCTAAAAGGATGGCACAAAATCGTCTTTACGTTGTGTCTGAACGTACACGCGCTGGTTTTAATGCGTAAACCGTCACGAAACCGCCGCCTAAAATGGCTGGATGAGCACCCCCTCCCCCGCCAATACCGCCGCCACTGCCACTTCTGCGGCCCCTGAAACCGTCAAGCCCAGCAATTTTTTGCGCCAGATCATCGAACACGACCTGGACAAAGGCACCTACGCCACCCGCCGCTGGGCTGGCACCCCCGGCGACGCCGCCCACCACACGGCCGGCCAGCCCGACCCCGCCAAGATCCGCACCCGCTTCCCGCCCGAACCCAACGGCTACCTGCACGTGGGCCACGCCAAGAGCATTTGCATCAACTTTGGCCTGGCGCGCGACTATGGCGGCGTGTGCCACCTGCGCTTTGACGACACCAACCCCGAAAAAGAAGACACCGAATACGTCAACAGCATCATCGACGCCGTGAAATGGCTCGGTTTTGACTGGACACAGATCGGCCAGGCCCCCGGCAGCGCTGCCCCCTACCAGGCCAGCGACTACTTCGACTTCATGTACCGCGCGGCCGAATACCTGATCGAAGCCGGTCACGCCTACGTGGACGAACAGACCGCCGAACAAATGCGCGTGAACCGGGGCGACTTCAGCAAGCCCGGCGTGGACAGCCCCTTCCGCAGCCGCACCCCGGCAGAGAACCTGCGCATCTTCCGCGAGATGAAGGACGGCCAGCACGAAGACGGATCGATGGTGCTGCGCGCCAAGATCGACATGGCCAGCCCCAACATCAACATGCGCGACCCGGCCATCTACCGCATCCGCCGCGCCACACACCACAACACGGGCGACACCTGGTGCATCTACCCCATGTACACCTACGCGCACCCCATCGAGGACGCGCTGGAGCAGATCACCCACAGCCTGTGCACGCTGGAGTTTGAAGACCAGCGCCCCTTCTACGACTGGCTGCTGGAGCGCTTGACCGAAGGCGGCCTGCTGGCCAGCCCGCCCCCCCGCCAGTACGAATTTGCGCGCCTGAACCTCACCTACGTCATCACCAGCAAGCGCAAGCTCGCCCAGCTGGTGTACGACCACAAGGTCAGTGGCTGGGACGACCCCCGCATGCCCACCATCGTGGGCCTGCGCCGCCGCGGCTACACGCCCGCATCCATCCAGACCTTTGCCGAACGCATCGGCGTGACCAAGTCCGACAGCTGGATCGACTACAGCACCCTGGAAGGCTGCCTGCGCGAAGACCTGGAGCTGAAGGCCCACCGCGGCATGGCCGTGCTCAACCCCGTCAAGCTGGTGCTCACCAACTGGGACGACGTGATGGGCGCCGGCCACCTAGAGCCCTGCAGCCTGCCCGCCCTGCCCCACCCACCTGAAGGTGTGGAAAGCCCCGTGCGTCACTTCACCATCGGCAAGGAAGTCTGGATCGAACGCGAAGACTTTGAAGAAGTACCCCCCAAGGGCTACAAGCGCCTCTTCCCCGGCAACAAGGTGCGCCTGAAGGGCGGCTACGTCATTGAATGCACGGGCTGCACCAAAGACGCCGACGGCAACATCACCGAAGTGCTGGCCACCGTGGTGCCCGACACCAAGAGCGGCACCCCCGGCGCCGACAGCGTCAAGGTCAAAGCCGCCATCACCTGGGTGGGCGTGGCCGACGGCGTGAACGCCGAAGTGCGCATGTACGACCGCCTGTTCCTGGACGCCCACCCCGACGCGGGCGGCAAGGACTTCATCGAAAGCCTGAACCCGAACAGCCTGAAGGTGGTGACTGCCATCGTGGAGCCATCATTGGCCAATGCCAAGCCGGATGACAAGTTCCAGTTTGAGCGGCACGGGTACTTTGTGGCGGACCGGGTGGACCACCGGGCGGAGAAGCCGGTGTTTAACTTGGCGGTGGGGTTGAAGGATAGTTGGGGGAAGTAACTGTAAAAGTAATTTCAATAGATTCCAACTTTAAAGAACCGGTTAGCGTTGGGAACTATCAAAACGCGTGATCCAATTCAAACCGAGGACGGGAGCAAATGGGCCAAGAAGAACTTTCGACAATTGGCACTGTCTATGCCATTAACGAAAAATACGAAACAGGATCAATTCGTCTTTATGACAATCGACGTGTTCAGTTCAGTTTTTCGTCTATTGAACGAGGCACACCTCCTCTAAAACTCAAAGATGAGGTGAGCCTAACCATCGTGCAGACCGAAAATGGATTAACTGCAAGCTCGGTTCGCGTCCGCGGTATTGAATCAACCACCTCAAAAGAAGGTTTTGAGCAAAGCGAGTTGGAATTTCCAGACCTCCCCAGCGGGATCCTTTTGGCTTCGGAAAGAGAGGAGGACTCGAGCGAAGAGGCCGAACCAGCACCTTCTGCAAGGAAACTGTATGAGCAGGCAGCAATTGCTCGTGCTGAAGGGCGTTTTTCGGCTGCGAAAGAATTATTTCAAAAGGCGATTGACACTGGAGGCAATGCCGACGTTCACAGGACATATGCCAAGATGCTCATTGAGGGCGGTGGGAGAGATCACGTCAAAGCACGAGAGCTCCTTGAATTGGCAATTCAGCGCTTTCCAAATCGCCCCGAATTTTTCGTCATGTACGGACAAATGGAGCGCAGATCGGGCAACCTACTTGCAGCAGAAAAGGTTTTGCGATCGGGGATTGAAAAACATAGAACTCACTCTCTCTTGCAGATGGGATTGGCGCAAGTTTTGTCGCAAATGGCGACAGCGACAAGCATAAAGGAAGCCGGGGAGATTTTCGACCATCTTGAAGCTACAGGAAAGCTCAATAAGCACGATAGGACATACACACGTTTTCGCGCATTGGCCGACAATCCGAGAGCCGGCAGAGCCTATTCATTCTTAGATAAGGTAACTGGTTTCCACCCCGGGATTCCCGGACGTCGTGACCTCCCCATCGGGGTGAGCGATCTTGTCGTAGATATCAAAGACCCTGAACTAGATGCGTCTTTTGGAGTGGGAGGGGCTTACCTTGTTCGTTGTTTTAGCAATGACCCTAAGCGAGCAGACATCTTAGCTCTTAGTAAGCATTTGCGTTCACTCAAATCAGACTCAACAGTTGGTCTTACTAGTGGACGTGACCTTGTACTGAATTCGACGATAGCGTTTGTATCGGTCCCCAAAACCGCATCAATCCGGGACTTTTTAATGAGTGTTCTCAGTGAGAACAACGAAGCTATTTTGCCTATCGACGAACAACTCATGCAGTCAGGAGGTGAACCCAAAGAAAAGATGCGCAACCTGCTCAGTCAGTTCCTTGGATTACGTGATTTGTATGACAGCACATTGCCCGTCTCAGGACGCCGACTCTTTGGCCGAGAAAAGCTTCTAGTACAAGTTGCAGATCAAGCACACAAAGGTGAATTCGTCGGTATTTTTGGTCTGAGGAAAATGGGGAAAACCTCCCTGATGTATCAGCTACGCGATGAGAAATTAAAAGACGAGGCCGTTGCATACGTTGATCTCCAATCGAGTCCCGGCCTTGCAATTGGTAGCTTCGCACCTGTACTGTGGGAAATCGAACGTGATTTACTTACACGCCTTTCGCCAAAGTTTCCATCAGTATCCAAGATGCTTCGCCTTGGTAGCTTCTCACGTTACAGCGATGCCATTTCTGCCGGAGTAAATCCGAGTTTACTTTTCTCCGAAGACCTTAGAGAATTGCTTGATGCGATTGCAAATCACGATCTAGTTGGTGTTAACAGAGTCGTGATTATTTTAGATGAGTTAGAGCGCTGCTTGCCGCTCGCAGGCCAACAACCTATGGCAGGTTATATTGAATTTTTTGGACTTCTCCGAGGATTGGCACAAACAGAACGATATAGAGGCATCCTCTCAAGCGTAGTAGTTGCCGCGAATGCCGCAATTAGCGAAAAAGCTTACTGGGAAGGACGGGAGAATCCTGTTTTCTCCCTCTACAAACCGCTATTTGTTCCTCCACTTTCGAAGACCGATGCCGCCCAAATGATTCAAAGTCTCGGCAAAGGAATGAGTGTTTACTGGGAACCGGCAGCTATCGATGCTGTATTCAGCGAATGTGCGGGGCACCCGTTTTTGACTCGCATGCTTTGCAGCCAAATTACCAAGAAGCACTTAAATCGACCAATCCAAGTTACTGCGCGAATGGTAAAAAGTGAAATTCCGATCTTTATTCAAGATAAAAGTGACAAGTTCGAACAGATAACAGAACTACTACACGCTCACTTCCCTGAAGAGGAGAAGCTCTTAGAGCAACTAGCCTTAGGAAAGAGCATTGGCGTGGTTAAAGACGAGGCAATTCGACATCTTCTGGGGTACCAATTGATAAGCAGGACACCCAGTGGACTTGAAATGTCACTCAATGCGTTGACATCGTGGCTTAGAAGACGTGCAGGGGTATCAAATGTCTAACCCCTATCGGTGGAATCAGGTCAATCTCGATCTTGTATATGGCCGTGGCTCCCTAATAGACGAGATGCTAAAGGCACTACCATCGGCAAATGGAAATTCTTTCGGCATTACTGCTGCAAGACGAATGGGAAAAACTACTGTCTTGCGATCAGTTGAAAGAGATCTGCTCAATGGACTTCAAATTTATGCAGACAGTGGAACGGCGATTATTCCGATTTATATCGATGGATTAACACTCCCTAGACCACTAACTGCTAATTTTATTTGGGGTCGAATCTATCACAAGCTTAATATCAATTTTCAACCGGACTCAAATATCAGTGAGTCCCCCATGGAATTTTCAGATTTTGCAGACAAGTGCTCCACGCTATTTGAAAACTCTGAAAAGGTGCCGCGCGCAATTGTACTCTTTGACGAAATTGAACATATTGTTGTCAATCAAGAATGGGCTGGTGCTTTTTTTGCAAATTGGCGCGCACTATTGAGCAACTTCCCTAGCATCTCTGGGCACATTTGCGCGGTATTTTCTGGCGCCAGAGAAATGGCAAATTTGCAGCACGACATTGGTTCTCCGCTAATGGACGTTCTAGAGTGGAGAAGTCTGCGAAATCTTGACGTAGTTGATACAGGGCGTTTGATGACCGAAGCCTCGGGACTAGACATCGCGAATGACGTAATCACATTTGCATTCGAAGAAACCGGTGGTCACCCGATGATTCTGCAATATGTAATGCAGAAATTTCTCGCTCAATCAGTCAATCGCACTGAAGCTACTATTCAGGAATGCATATCAGACTTCGAGACCAAGCGCGCTTGGCAGTTTGGCGAATGGTGGAGCAAGTATTGCGATGCCGCTAGCCAGCTGGTCTATTCATCTCTTCCGAAAGATCATTCATACAAAGCTGTAACAGCATTTGCGAACGAGCTGGGTGGCTACGAGTCGAGCAAGGCTCTCGAGATACTGCAACACGTAGGAATCGCGGAACTCAGCACTGACAATAGTCAAGCTAGACGACGGTGTAGGATGTTTACCAGGTGGGCTGAAAAGTACGCTGAGAATGTGGCTTCAATTGCCTTCGACTCAGGTCTTGCTCTATTGCTCGAACAACTAAATCCAGCTCTTCGAGAAAAATATGTTTCTGCTTGGGCAATTTACAACCAAGACATGCCAAACTATTCAGGCGCAGTAAGTGAGATAAGAGACCTAGTTACACAAGTGCTTCATTTAGTATCCCCAGATAGTGCGGTCGAAGCGCAACCCAATTTTGCTTACGAAAATGGGCTAAAAAATCCTACTCGACGACAAAGAGTTATGTACTTATTCGGACTAGGCAGCAAAGAACAAGGCAAAGCTGTTGCTAGTGAAGACGAGCTACTGGAAGTCCACGCGGTTCAACTTGCAGGTGTACTTTCTAAAAGTTATGCGAATGCTTCGGCGCTTACACACACAACTGCAAGTCGACCTTTAGCTTACACAGCGATGAAACAAGCCGAAAGTATCGTGGCTCAACTGATTTGTCGTTTCAATGAGCAGTATCTCTAGCAGATTAGGTCAAGGCCTATGCAGCCCCAATGCATCCTCCACTTCTGGTTCGAAGAGCTGAGCGCAAAGCAGCACTTCCTCAAAGACTCCACGCTGGACGACACTATCTGCGCGCGGTTTGGCGACACACTAGAGGCTGCGGTGCGGTGTGAATTGCTTGCGTGGCGCAACTCACCCGAAGGCCGGCTATCCGAGATCATTGTTCTGGACCAGTTCTCACGCAATGTGTACCGCGACACCGCCCGCGCCTTTGCACAAGACGCGCTGGCGCTTGCTCTGGCGCAAGAGCTGGTGGCCAGCGGGCAGGACCGCAGCCTGCCCATGGCGCAGCGCGTGTTTGCCTACATGCCGTACATGCACAGCGAATCTGCCGTGATTCATGAACAAGCCCTCACGCTGTTTGCACAGCCGGGCATGGAAAACAACCTGGACTTTGAGCGCCGGCACAAGGCCATCATCGACCGCTTTGGGCGTTACCCGCATCGCAACGGGGTGCTGGGCCGCACGTCCACGGCCGAAGAACTGGCGTTTTTGCGTGAGCCGGGGTCGTCGTTCTGACTCAGGTGCTATCTCAGATCAGAACGCTCCTCTATTGATAGCTGCCAGCGCATACCCTTCTAGCGCTACAGGCTAATTTCATTCAAAACAGCTCCAGCAGCAAAGCCCATCCATGACGCATCCGTTCTCCCCCACCTTCGCCCATGTGCCGCGTGGCCGGGTGGCTGGCCCGTTGCAGCTGGTGCCCGTCAATGCCGCCGTGGTGTCCGTGCACACGGCCGATGGGGCGCATGTGGGCTCGCTGAAGTTGGTCGGCGGGGTGTGGAAGTTCAAGGCCATGGGCTACGACGCCGCAGGCCGCATGGAGCCGGGCCATGGGCCGCTGACGGAGCAGCACAACATGGCGTTCGCGGCCCTCGATGAGGCCGAGGTGAGTGCCCGGCTGCTGGGCGCTTTGGGAAACGCTGGGTAACAAGCGCCAAGAAAGCACCAAAAAATACGAAGCCGCGCCGCACAGGGCCGCACCTCTCACAGTTGCGCGTCGGCCAGCACAAACTCCACCGCCGCACACGCCGCCGCCACCTGCGCCTCAATGCACTGCTCGGGCGTGGCGCGGGGGCTGTCGGGGTAGACCTCGGTTGTGGTGGTGTAGCGCGCCCCGGTGACGCTCGCGCACAGGCCCCACTGCTTCATCGGGTAGTGGATGACGCCCGGCGCCACCACGGGCGTGCCGATGATTTCGTTTTCCTCGTCTGCAGGCGCAATGTGGGTCACGCGGCTGACGGCCTCGATGATGGCTTGCTGGAAGGCGGGCTGCGGGTTGTCGGTGTCGTCCACCAGGTAAAAGCCGTCGGGGATGCTGCCGGGCTCGAACACCTTGCCGTCGCGCGCGGCCACGGCGGGGCGGTATTCGGATTCGTCGGTGTCGGTGGTTTCGTGCAGGTCGATGTGGGCGGCAAACGGGCCGTATTGGGCCTGGTGCTGGGCCACCAGGCGCATGAGGGCGGCGGACTCCTGCGCGGGCGAGCCTTCCTTGAACGAGCGATTGGGGTCGATGGCGTCAAAGTTCCAGCGCTGAACCCGCTCGTACGCCCAGGGGCTGACGCAGGGCACCACCAGCAGGTTGGCGCGGCCCGCAAAGCGCTCGGCCTGCGTGTCCACAAACCGCAGTGCGCCATGCACGCCACTCGTCTCGTAGCCGTGCACTCCCCCTGTGACCAGCACAGTGGGCAGGCCGGGCTGCCAATCGCGGCTGCGCAGGGCACGCAGGGGAAAGCGCTCTGCCGGGTGCTGTGCGTCGGCATAAATCACGTCGCCATACATCTCCACGTCAAACCGGCCCCGTAGTGCCTCGATGGCCATGAGCACGTCGTCGGCGTAGCTGCGCTGGCGCACCTGGCGCGCGCGCCACTGCTCGCGTTCTGCAGCGCCCCAGGGTTGGCCGGGCGTGCCGATGGGATAGGTGTGGGTGGGTTGCATGGGTGCGTGGGATGGAGTGGCAGGTGAATGGCAGGCCCGGCGGCAAGCGGGGCCAACGGAATGGACAACGCCAATAAGAGCGGCTAACAAAACTCAGCGAAGCGGTTCTGGCTAGGCGCTGTGTCGCAGGCAGTACGAGCAGTACGACAAGACACAGCAACGACGCCAGAAGAGTTTTGTTAACCGCTCTAAGGCTTGTCGCAGGGCGTTCATAGAATACCGCGATGCCCTTCCCTTTGATTCGGCCCTTGCGGCTGGCGACCTCGTCGCTGCTTTTGCTGCTGTGTGCGCTGGCGCACGCACAGCCCGCCCCCCAACCCGCAGCTGCCAGCACCCCGGCCACGCGCCCGGCGGGCGGTGCCCCTGTGGATGGCACAACACCCACACCGGGGGGCACTGCAGCCGCCGCGCCCACAGCGGCCGACGCGGCCCTGCTGTCGCGCGATGCGCGGCGCATTTACGAGCTGTCGCGCGACAAGCTGGTGCAGATCCGCACGCTGCTGCGCAACGCCAACACGCAAGCGTCGATTGGCTCGGGCTTTTTTGTGTCGGCCGATGGGCTGATCGTCACCAACTTTCACGTGGCCAGCCAGCTCGCGCTGGAGCCCGAGCGCTACCGGGGCGTGTACGTGACGATGGAGGGGCAGGAGGGCGAGGTGGAGCTGTTGGCGTTTGACGTGCAGCGCGACCTGGCCGTGCTGCGCGCCAAGGGGCGCACGGCAGCGGCGCCGGTGCTGGGCTTTCGCCCCACCACCGACGCGCTGGCGCAGGGCGAGCGCATTTACTCGCTGGGCAACCCGCTGGACATCGGCTTTGCCGTGACCGAGGGCACCTACAACGGGCTGGTCAAGCGCAGCTTTTACCCCCGCATCTTTTTTGGCGGCGCGCTCAACCCCGGCATGAGCGGCGGCCCCGCCGTGGACGACGCGGGCCGGGTGCTGGGCGTCAACGTGGCCAAGCGGCTGGATGGCGAGCAGGTGAGCTTTTTGATACCGGCCGAGTTTGCGCAGACGCTGGTGCAGCGCGCAGCCAACGCCCAGCCCATCACGCAGGCCGCACATGCCGAGATGACGCGGCAGCTGATGGAGCACCAGCAACTGCTGACGGAGCGCTTCTTGAAGGCGCCGTTTCGTGAGCAGCGCCACGGCAACTACCGGCTGCCCGTGCCCGACGATGCGCTGGCGCGGTGCTGGGGATCGGGGCGCGACCCGGCCTTTCCGGGCCTGAACCTGGAGCGCACGCAATGCCAGGCCGACAGCGACGTGGTGGCGGGCGACTTCAGCACCGGCGCGGTGCGACTGTCTTACGAGGCCTACAACGCCCCCACGCTGGGCGCCGCCCGGTTTGCCCGCATGTACTCGCAAAGTTTTGCGAATGAGCGCCTGCCCACACGGGGCAACCGCCACCAGACGGCGGCCGAGTGCACCGAGCGGTTTGTGGACCCCGGCACCGTGCCGCTGCGTGCGGTGGTGTGCCTGTCGGCCTACCGCAAGCTGACCGGCCTGTACAACATGACGGTGCTGGCCACCTCGGTCAACCAGCCCACACGGGGCGTGCTGGGCCGCCTGGATGTGCAAGGCATTGCGTTTGACAACGGCATGAAGCTGGCCAGCCACTACCTCAAGGCCTTTCGCTGGGAGGCCGCACCATGAGCGCGATGCCAACCACCACCCTGGGGCTGATCGAGGCGTTTGACCGCCACGGCGCGCTGCTGGCGCGTGCGCCCATCACCCGCTGGCCCGTGACGGTGGGCCGCGCGCTGGACTGCGACCTGGTGCTGGACGACCCGTTTGTGGCGCCCCGGCACCTGCGCATTGACCGCGCGGTGGACGAGCCCCGCACCGTACAGGTCGAGGTGCTGGAGACACGCAACGGCGCACGCCTGCAGCGCAAGCAGCATGCCCAGGGCGAACGCTTTGACTGGCCCGATGGCATGCCCATCGACCTGGGCCACACCCACATCCATCTGCGCCTGGCCGATGCGCCCATTGCCGAAGAGCAGGCGCTGCCGCAGTTTCCGTGGCGCACGGTGGGCACCACAGCAGCGCTGGCGGTGCTGGTGCTGCTGGCCGGGCTGGGAGAGTCGTGGCTGGAGGCCCGCGACGCCGCGCAATACCTGAAGTCGCTGCCCCTGTTGCTGCTGACCACGCTGGCCGTGGTGGGTGCCTGGGCGGGTCTGTGGTCCGTGGCCAACAAGCTGTTTGGCAGCCAGCTGCGGTTCTGGCGCCACGTGCGCATCGCGTGCGCCGCAGTGCTGGTGGCCGACGCGGTGCAGCTGCTGAGCTATCTGACGGCGTTCACGTTCTCGCTGGAGTCGCTGTCGCGGTTTGCCCCGGTGCTGATGGTGCTGGTGCTGGCCGGCGCACTGTACGCCCACCTGGCCACCGTGCTGCCCCGCCGCCGCGTGGGCCTGGCCTGGGCCATGGCGGCTGTGGTGCTGCTTGGTGTGCCGTCGTGGCTGGGCGCGCAGTGGCTCAACCGCATGCGGCTGGGCAACGAGCTTTACATGAGCAGCCTGTTCCCGCCCGCCCTGCGCGTGGCCCCTGCGGTGCCGGTGGACCAGTTCCTGCAAGACGCCGATGCGCTGCGCGGCAAGCTGGACCGGCGCCTGCGGGATGACGGGCTGGCGGATGAGGACGACGAGTAGGCGACCAGACGGCCTGCTTCTACCCTGCCATTGCCCCATGCGCCGCCGCAAGCCCCACCACCACGTCTACGTGGTCGAGCTCTCCAAAGACGTGCTGCTGGAGCCGCGCTTTCGCAAGTGCAACCCCGGCTACATCGACGGCAAGCCCTGCGTGTACGTGGGCATGACGGGGCTGGACCCGGATGTGCGGTTTGACAAGCACAAGGCGGGCATCCAGGCCAACCGGTTTGTGACGCAGTACGGCCTGCGGCTGCTGCCGGACCTGTACGAGGGCTTCAACCCCATGACCTACGAGGAGGCGGTGGACCGGGAGATCGAGATTGGCATCGATCTGCGCTCGGCGGGGTTTGGGGTGTGGCAGGCGTGAGCGCCTGCTCAAGGGGAGGCGCCTGTTCAAAGTCTGGGCCCCACGCGCATCCTTTAAGATTCCGCCCCGCTGATTCACCCACTCACTTTTTTATAGCTGCTCGCGCATGATCTTCTAGCGCTTGCGGCACATTTCACTTGAATTTGACCGCCATGAACTTCGCAGACCGCCTGAAGCAACTCCCTTCCGCCAGCCACCTCGCAGCCCTGCAACTGCTGGGCGCGGACGGCCAGGTGCAGGCCACCATCGAGAACAAGCCTGGCCAGACCGGGTCGCTGGTGGTGTATGCCGCGCTGGCGGCGCTGTATGGCGGGCAGATCACGCCTGCAGCCGCGAGCCTGGGGCTGGAGTGGTATGCGGAGCATGTGGCGGATGCGCGCGCCTTTCCGGGCAAGCACCCCAACATCGACCGGCTGCTGGCCTGGGCGCAGGGCAGCGAGAGCTTTGCGGTGCGCACCGTCGCCGCCTGAGCCGGCGCCACAAAAAAATGTGGTGATGCAAAGGGCCGGTTGTCGAAAACGCACCGGCCCGTTCGTCGTAGAGGTGTGAACGCGTAAAAGCCTCAGGCCATTGACCATCATGGTGTTGAGGCGCACGCTGTCATCCATCCACCGATTCCCCCAAGGAGCCCTTGCATGACCACCCCCAACCCCTCCGCCGCCACCGGCACCGTCACCCTGCACCGCGTGCTGCGCGCCCCGGCCGAGCGCATCTACCGCGCGTTTCTGGATGCCGACGCCATGTGCAAATGGCTGCCACCCCACGGCTTCACCGGCCGGGTGCTGAGCCTGGATGCGCGCGTGGGCGGCAGCTACCGCATGCAGTTCACCAACCTGAGCAGCGGCGGCACGCACGCGTTTGGCGGCGACTATGTGGAGCTGGTGCCGGGCGAGCGCATCGTGCACACCGACCGGTTTGACGACCCCAACCTGCCCGGAGAGATGCGCACCACCATCCAGCTCAAAAAAGTGATGACGGGCACCGAGGTGTCCATCGTGCAGGCAGGCATCCCGGCGGTGATTCCCACCGAGATGTGCTACCTGGGCTGGCAGGAGTCGCTGCAGTTGCTGGCGCTGCTGGTGGAGCCGGAGATTCCTGGCGAGTAACGCCCACAGCCCCCCCGGCCCTGGTCACTTCAGCAGCGTCACTTCAACCATTTGTCAGCGGCTTGCTTGATGGTGCCCCGGCTGTCCACCAGGCCCCACACAAAGCCCATCACGCGCACGTAGTCGGCGTCGTCGGTGGGCAGCATGAAGCCCAGGTAGTTCTTGGGCGTGAGCGGCGCGTCCACAAACGCCGCGTGCAGGCGCGGGTCGGCCTTGGCGTAGTGCAGGGCTTCATACGTCTCGGTGATCATCACGTCGCCCTTGCCTTCGGCGATCAGCGCGGGGATCTCGGCGTTCTTGTCGTGTGTGCTGACCTGGGCGGCCTTGAGGTTGGCCAGCACATAGGTTTCGTTGGTGCCGCCGGGGTTCTTGATGACGCGCACGGTGGGCTGGTTCATGGCGTCCACGCTGGTGTATTTGGCCTTGTCGACCGCGCGCACCAGGGCCACTTTGCCGAACGGGGCGTAGCCGGGCAGCATGTCAAAAATGCGCATGCGGTTGACGTTGCGGGTGATGCCGCCCACGGCCACATCGAACTTGTCGCCCTGCAGGTCCTTCACCAGGTTGGGCCAGGTGGTGGGCACGTATTCGATCTTCACGCCCAGCTCCTTGGCCATGGTTTCGATCACATCGATGTCGTGGCCGCTGTAGCCCGCGTCGGTCTTGATGGCAAACGGGCGGTAGTCGCCGGGCGTACCCACGCGGATGACCTTGGCCTCCATGATCTTGTCGAGCCGGGGACCTGCCTGCGCAGCCGGGCTGAAGGCGAGGCTGGCGACCACGGCGGCGGCTGCGGCAAGGGCCAGGGTTTTCTTGATGATCATGGGCAGGTTCTCCAGTAGGTCAGAAGATGTGACAAGAACAGGCATTTCCGTGGCCCGCAGCGAATGCGGACGCACTGGGGCCTGGGCCAGACACGTTACAACAAATGGCGCGCAGTACAAGGGCACATCGGCGGCCCACGGTCTGCATCGCGACACGTTACGCCCTGCATGACGCAAAGCCCATGCCAGACGCGAGAGCACGGAGTTCGCCCGGCGCAGGCATGAGCGCCTGCAGTCACAAATCCTTCGGATGCTCTAATTTTTATAGCGCATTAGGCATATCCGTTCGGCGCCAGACATCCATCTGGCACCAAACTGGGTTACCCTGACCGGTTCTGCAACAAGGATTCGCCATGAAAAAACTCAACGTCACCATCCAGCTCGAAATGACCGTGCCTGACAACTGGGAGCTGGTCGATACCTCTGAGGGCACGCCGGTCATCAAGCTGCCCGATGGCAAGTTCATGGACATCGCCATCGAACCCCTGTTTGCCACAGACCCCGAAGACCTGTGGGCTAGCACCGAAGACGAAGACGTGCTGGACGACATCCTCGACATGGTGGACAGCGAAGCCGTGACCTACGAGTTCGTGACGCACTGATCCATAAGCACGGCGGAGATGCCCGCCAGGGCAAACACTGCCCCGGCTGCGCACCGCAACCGCCGCCGCGCATCCACTACCAGCAACTACACTTTTGATAGCGCCTGGCGTATTGTTCACTGGCACCAGCGGCTGATTTCATTCAAACATTGTCACAGCTGCGACCGCATCCAGCCGGTCAAGGTCTCGTGCACTTTCTCGCGCAGCGGGCGGTCCCGCCAGGCCTCGTAGGTCACGCGGCGTGACCGTCGGATGTCGTCTTCAAACACCTGTGTCTGGCGCTGTGCAAATGCAGCGTCGTACACGTTCAGGTTGGCCTCGTCGTTCAGGCGGAACGAGCGGTTGTCAAAATTGGTGGAGCCCACCGACACCAGCAACTGGTCCACGATCATGACCTTGCAGTGGTACATGGTGGGCCCGTATTCATGAATCTCGGCCCCGGCCTGCAGCAGCTCGCGCCAGGTGGCGCGGGATGCGGCCTTCACCGTTTCAGTGTCGGTGTGCTCGCCGGGGGTAACCAGGCGCACGCGCACGCCGCGTGCCAGCGCATCCATCAGCAGCTTGCGGGTCAGGTCGTCGGGCACAAAGTACGCCACCGACAGGTCGATGCTGCGCTCGGCCGCTGTGATGGCCAGGTGGTACATGAGCTGCATGCTCTCGCTGCCACTCGATGGCGAGCTGGAAAACATCTGCGCCTTCTGCCCACCCGCCGGTGCGATGGCCGGAAAGTACGCCTCGCCATGCAGCACCTTGCCGGTGACCTTGAGCCAGTTGTCCAGAAACGTGGCCTGCATCTGCGCCACGGCGGGGCCGCGCACCAGGTAATGCGAGTCGCGCCAGTGGTCGGGGTCTTGCGCGTGGCCCGTCCACGCGGGCGCAATGCCCACGCCGCCGGTAAAGCCCACCTGCCCGTCCACCACCAGCAGCTTGCGGTGGGTGCGGTTGTTCAGGCGGGCCAGGTTGTACCAGTGGGGTTTGTGGAACTTTTCAATCAACACCCCGGCCGCCTTCATCTCGGCCAGGTAGCTTTCTTCCATCTTGGCGCTGCCCACCCAGTCGAGCAGCACATGCACGGGCACACCGGCGCGGGCGCGCTCGCTCAGGGCGTCGGCAAACTGCTTGCCGATGTCGCCCGACCAGTAGATGTAGGTTTCGAAGGTGACGCTTTTCTGAGCGGATTTGATCGCGGCCAGCATGGGTGGAAAGATCTGGTCGCCGTTGAGCAGCTCCGTCACCGCATTGCCGCCCACAATGCCCGGGCCCAGCAGGCTGCCCAGGGCGCGCTCGAACTGCGGGTGGGCGGCGCTGTACAGGCGCGGCAGCTGTTGCTGCACTTTTTTCTCGCCCGCCGTGAAGTTGAGTGCCAACAAGACAAGGACCCCGGTGGCCAGGGCCGTGAGCAAGACAGTGAGCATGGTGGAACGGCGGCGAGGGGCGGCGGGTGGCATGGCGCGATGGTAGGTGCCGACATGCAGGCGCGATGTAGGCGGACGCCGCCAACAGCGGGGGCACAATCGCCCTTGTCGGCCGCGATAGCGGGGCGCTTTGCGCGCGCACCAGCCCCTTGCGCAGTCACTTTGTTTTTGTTCATGCCTTCCTCTGCCGTGTCTGAATCTGCCCGCCCTGCTTCCGCCCACCCCGCCCTCTCCATCACCCGCCGCAGTGCCTTGATCGGCACGGCGGGCCTGCTCGTGCAGCCTGCCCTGGTGGCCCCTTTGCATGCCAAGCCTGTGCCACCCGCGCCCACGGTGTGGCCCCAGGCGCTGCAGGTGCCGGGCGGCGTGGCACGGTTGTCGCTGGGCCCGGCGGCCACGCGGCCGGTGGCGCAGGTGCGCCAGGGCGAGGTGGATGTGCCGCTGCGGGTGGTGGGCGATGCCATCGAGTGGACGGCCATCGTGGGCATACCGCTGGCGGCAGCGCCGGGCGATGCCTTCATCAGCGTGCTGCCCGAGGGCGGCGGCAGCCCGCGCCTGGTGCACTACAACGTGGCCCCCAAGCAATACAAGGAGCAGCACCTGAAGGTGTCGCCCCGCACGGTGGACCTCTCGCCCGAGGACCAGGCCCGCTACGAGCGCGAGCGCGACCACCAGGCCCAGGTGATGGCCACCTTCACCGAGCAGCCCGCCGGAGTGGCGCTGGCATCGCTGCGCATGCGCGTGCCCGTGCCGGGGCGGCGGTCCAGCTCGTTCGGGCTGCGCCGCGTGTTCAACGGCCAGCCGCGCAATCCGCACAGCGGCATGGACATTGCCGCCGCCACCGGTACGCCCATCGTGGCGCCGCTGCCAGGCCGGGTGATTGACGTGGGCGACTACTTCTTCAATGGCGGCACGGTGTGGCTGGACCACGGCCAGGGCCTGCTCACCATGTACTGCCACCTGAGCAGCATGGACGTGCGCGTGGGCGATGTGCTGCAGGCGGGCGACGCGTTCTGCAAGGTGGGCGCCACTGGCCGCGTGACCGGCCCGCACCTGCACTGGGGCGTGATGCTGAACCGCACCATGGTGGACCCGGCGCTGTTCGTACCGGCCTGATGGCGCAGGGCTTCATTACTATGCAATTGATAGCACCCAGTGCATATTGCACTAGCGCATCCGGCCCTCTTTGCTTGAAACCAGCCCCATGACCTCGCGCCTGATCCGTTTCAACAAACCCTACGGCGTGCTGAGCCAGTTCACGCCCGAGGGCAAGTGGCAGGGCCTGAAGGACTACATCGACCTGCCCGGCGTGTACGTGGCCGGGCGGCTGGACGCCGACAGCGAAGGGCTGCTGCTGCTGACCAACGACGGCAAGCAACAGGCCCGCATTGCCGACCCGCGCTTCAAGATGGAGAAGACCTACTGGGTGCAGGTGGAGGGCATCCCCAATGAGGCCGCGCTGGCCGCGCTGCGCGGCGGCGTGGTGCTGAATGACGGCCCCACCCTGCCCGCCCGCGCGCGGC
>NZ_JBWKYJ010000016.1:0-71844 GCF_059423685.1 Acidovorax sp. GW460-11-11-14-LB4
CCAGCCCCAGCCCACCCAGGGCTTTTGGGCGATCAGGTGCAGCACATTGGCCCACAGCACGCGGCGGCTGGTGCAACCAGGCTCTTCGTCGAGGATGCGCACAAATAGCCCATCCGATGCGAACCCGGTCCAGTCCAGCAGTAAACGGGGTAGCAGCCAAGCCGCTGCGCCATACAACACCAGCCCCACCAATCCCAGCCCCAGGACCAGGCGCCCCCACGACACGCGCCAGCACAACATCAGCCCCAGCATCAAGAGCCACTGCGCGGCCCCGGTGCGTGATGCCGTGGCGGCACTCGACATCGCCAGCAACGCCAACGCCCAGGCCACCAGCAACCCCGTCAACCACCCGGGCCAAGCCTTTCCTCTCTGCACGGGGGTGGCGATGCCTGGGTGTTGCAGACGTGCCTGCCTCTGGGCCAGGACCCACAACAGCGCCCAAACGCCCAGGCTCAGGAGCGTTGCCTGCTGATTGCGCTGGCGCAGGTTGCCAATGGCCTGCCCCAGCGTGGAGGGCTGCACTCCTGGGAGGCCAGGGTCCCCCAGGAAGTACTGCAGCAGCCCGATGACTGCACTGATCAGTGCCGCTACGAGAAGGCCGGCCGCCAGCATCCGGCTCGACACCAGGGCTGGCGCAGCCCTGGTCTCCCCTTCCTGATCCCGCCCCGGCGAACTGCCGTAGCGAGCCAGAGCCAGCAGCACCAGCACCGCGCCGCAGCCCCAGGACGCCAGCAGGGGCCAGAAGTTGTTGATGGGGGCCTGCGTGAAGCAGAACAGGAACGGCAGCGCCAGTGCCAGCAGTGTCAGCGGCGTGGCCATGGTGGCAAAGGGCATGGGATGGCAGGTCGGGCAGAAAGGGCGCGCCGTGGATCATATGCGCGGCTGCCCGGGTACCCGCTGGCGCCCATGGGACAATCGCCGCCATGCACGCATTGTTTGAAGAAGCCGGCAAATTTCTCGCCGGCCGTATCCTGTCCGAAGCCGATACCTCCGCCCAAGTGGAGCTGGACTCGGGCAAACGGGTCAAGGTCAAGGCCGCCCACATCCTCCTGAAGTTCGAAAAACCCTCCCCGGCAGAACTCATCGCCCAGGCCCAGGCCGTGGCCGAGACCATCGAGTTGGATCTGGCCTGGGAGTTCGCGCCCGAAGACGAGTTCGGCTTTGCCGACCTGGCACGCGACTATTTCTCCGACAACGCCACACTGGCCCAGCAGGCCGGTGCGCTGTTCCGCCTGTACGACGCGCCCCACTACTTCCGCCGTGCGGGCAAGGGCCGGTTCAAGAAGGCATCGGCCGAGATCCTGCAGCAGGCGCTGGCCGCCATCGAGAAGAAAAAAGCCATCCTCGCGCAGATCGATGAATGGGCCGCGCAACTGGGCCGGGGCGAATGCCCGCAGCCCATCCGCGACCAGCTCTACAAGATCCTGTTCAAGCCCGACAAGAACGCGCCCGAATACAAGGCCGTGGTGGACGCCAGCCGCGCCACGCACACCGCGCCGCTCGATCTGCTGCAAAAGGCGGGTGCCATCGACTCGGCCTACCAGTTCCACTGGAAGCGCTTTTTGTTCGAGAACTTCCCCAAGGGCACAGGCTTTCCAGCCGTCACGGCGCCCGTCATTGCCGATGAGCTGCCGCTGTCCACCGCGCAGGCGTACTCCATCGACGACTCGCAGACCACCGAAATCGACGACGCGTTGTCGGTGCAGGGCCTGGGCACCGGCACCGTGGTGCTGGGCATCCACATCGCCGCGCCCGGCCTGGCCATCCAGCCGGGCAGCGCGATTGACCAGCTCGGCCGTGCGCGCCTGTCCACCGTGTACATGCCGGGCTACAAGATCACCATGCTGCCGGATGATGTGGTGCAGACCTACACGCTGGACGAAGGCCGCGCCAACCCGGCCGTGTCGCTGTACGTGACCATCGACGAAGCCACGCTGGAGTTCAAGGGCTCCGAGACCCGGCTGGAGCGCGTGCACATCGCCGCCAACCTGCGCCACGACCAGCTCGACGGCGTGGTGACGGAAGAATGGCTGACCAACCCGGCGTTTGAGCATCAAAACGACCCCCACCGCCTGTCCGACCTGCGTGGGCAGCTATCATTTTTGCACCGCCTCGCCAAAGACCTCAAAGCCCGCCGCGAAGTCGTGCGTGGCAAGCCCGAGAACTTCAACCGGCCAGACTACAACTTCCGCCTGGTCGGCAACAATGGCGCCGAGCCCACGGGCGACGAGCAGGTGCAGATCAGCGTGCGCCAGCGCGGCGCGCCGCTCGATTTGATCGTGGCCGAGGCCATGATCGTGGCCAACAGCACCTGGGGCAGCTGGATGGCCGAGCTTGGGGTGCCCGGCATCTACCGCAGCCAGGCCAGCATGGCGCCGGGCGTGAAGGTGCGCATGGGCACCAAGGCGCTGCCGCATGCGGGCATCGGCGTCAAAGCGTATTCGTGGGCCACCTCGCCCCTGCGCCGCTACACCGATCTGGTCAACCAGTGGCAGATCATTGCCTGCGCGCGCCACGGCAAGACGGCCGCACTGGCCGCGCCTTTCAAGCCCAAGGACGCAGACCTGTTCTCCATCATCAGCAGCTTCGACGCCGCCTACAGCGCCTACAACGGCTACCAGGCGGGCATGGAGCGCTTCTGGACGCTGAAATATGTGGAGCAGAACGGCATCACCGAGTTGAACGCCACGGTCTTCAAGGAAGGCCCGGGCGGCAGCTTCCTGGTGCGGGCAGACGATATTCCGCTGGTCTTTCCCGTGCTGGGTGCGCAGAACCTGCCGCGCGGCGCGCGCCTGAAGGTCAAGCTGGGCGAGGTGGACGAAATCACGCTGGACATCCACGGCACCGTGATCGAGCGCCTGGACGACCCCGCCGACACCAGCGACGACGGCCCGGTGGACGATGCCGAGGACGACGACACCGTGGCAGGGCCCATCGCCATTGCGGTGGACGTGAACGAGGCCCCCGCCGACGCCACTGCAGCAGCACCGGCCGCCTAAGCCCCGGACAGCCCCTGATAATTGCCGGCGATGAAACTCCCTGCCTTCCTCCGCACCTTCAGCACGCTGCAGCTGGCGCTGGGCGTCTCCATCGCCGTACACGCTGCACTCATCTCGGTGCGCTTCATTGACCCCGAGGGCTTCAACCGGGTGTTCCAGGACACGCCGCTCGAAGTCATCCTGGTCAACGCCAAGTCGAACGAGCGGCCCGACAAGGCCCAGGCGATTGCCCAGGCCAACCTGGCAGGCGGTGGCGATGCAGAGAAGGGCCGGGCCACCAGCCCCCTGCCCTATTCGGCCCTGACCACCATCGGTGACGACTACGAAGAAGCCCAGCGCAAGATGGACGCGATGCAGGAGCAGCAGGCCCAGCTGCTGGCCCAGTTGCGAAAGCAGCTGGCCACCATGCCCGCGCCCGATCCGCGCCAGGCCAGCCAGAGCGGAGAACAGGCCAGCGAGCAGGAAAAGCGCCGCCAGCTGGTCAAGCTGCTGGCCGAGATAGAAAAACGCATCAACGAAGAAAACTCGCGCCCCAAGAAGCGCTACATCAGCCCCGCCACCCGCGAGGAAGCCTACGCCGTGTACTACGACGCGCTGCGCCGCAAGGTCGAGGACAAGGGCACCGAAAACTTCCCGGAGCAGGGCGGGCGCAAGCTGTACGGCGAGCTGACGATGATCGTCACCGTCAACCATGACGGCCGCGTGCTGGGCACGGAGATCGTGCAAGGCTCAGGCAATGGCACGCTGGACCGCCGCGCCGAAGCCATTGCCCGCGCCGCAGGGCCGTTTGGCGCCTTTGATGCCGAGATGCGCAAGAAGGCCGACCAGATCGCCATGGTGGCGCGCTTCAAGTTCACCCGCGACCAGACCCTGGAAACCGTTGTGAAGTAACTGCCCGGCGGGTGCGCAGCGAGGCCCTTCTCGCCGGCCGCCAAGGCCTCCACGCCCACCTGCCCGCCCCACAGAACACACCGCACGGCCGCCCGTACCGCCAGCCCCACGCCGCCCTAGCCACCCATGACATCCCCCGCCTCCCCTGCCGACCTGTACTGCGTGATGGGCAACCCGGTCGCCCACAGCCGCTCGCCTGCCATCCACGCCCGTTTTGCCGAGCTGACCGGTGAACACATTGCCTACGAATGCCGCCTGGTGCCCATGGACGGTTTTGCCCAGGGTGTGCGGGCGTTTGCCGCTGAGGGCGGGCGCGGCTGCAACGTCACCGTGCCGTTCAAGACCGAAGCGCCAGGCCTGGCGACCGAATGCAGCGAGCGCGTGCAACTGGCGGGTGCGGCGAACACCCTCACCTTCCGCGCCGACGGCAGCATCTACGCTGACAACACCGATGGCCTGGGCCTGGTGGCCGACATCACGCGCAACGCGGGCGTGTCGCTGGCCGGGCGCGATGTGCTGCTGGTGGGCGCCGGGGGCGCCGCCGCAGGCGTGTTGGGCCCGCTGTTGCTGGCGGGGGCCCGCCACATCACCGTGGCCAACCGCACCCTGGCCAAGGCGCAGGCGCTGGTGCAGTCGCACAGCGCCTTGGCTGCGCTACAAAAAGCAGAGCTGTCAGCGCAAGAACCACTAGCGCTATCGGCCCATTTCGATGTAATCATCAACGCCACGGCCAGCAGCCTTTCTGGCGGCGGCATCCCGGTGCCCGCTAGCGTGCTGCGCCCCGGAGCCCTGGCCTACGACATGATGTACGGCCCCGCAGCGCAAGGCTTCCTCGACTGGGCGCGCCAGCACGGTGCGGAGCCCCGTGACGGCCTGGGCATGCTGGTGGAACAGGCCGCTGAAGCCTTCTTGCTGTGGCGCGGTGTGCGCCCGCCTTCGGCCCAGGTGCTGCGCGAAATGCAGCAATCCATTGCGGCCTGAGCCCCGAGGACGCCCCGATGAAAGCCGTGCTGCGCTGGCTGGGACTGCTGGTGATCGCCTTCGTGGCGTTGCAGCTGTTCTTCGTGCTGCGCATTGCCGCCATGGTGGCGATCAACCCCCAATCCACCACCTTCCAGCGCTCTGAAGCCTGGACGCTGCTGGCCAGCAAAGGCCACGTGCCCTGGCGCCAGCAATGGGTGCCGTACGCGGACATCTCCGACCACCTCAAGCGCGCCGTCATCGCCTCGGAAGACGATGGTTTTGTGAACCACGACGGCGTGGACTGGAACGCCATCGAAAAAGCCTGGGAGCGCAACGCCAAGGCCGAAGCCCTGGCCAGCAAGGCGCAGGCCCGTGCCCCCGAGCGCCCGGTGCGTGCGCCCAAGATCCGGGGTGGCTCCACCATCACCCAGCAGCTGGCCAAGAACCTGCTGCTGTCGGGCGAACGCACGCTGCTGCGCAAGGGGCAGGAGTTTGTTCTCACACTGGCGCTGGAGCAGTTGCTCTCCAAGCAGCGCATCCTGGAGATCTACCTCAACAACGTGGAATGGGGCGAAGGCGTGTTCGGCGCCGAGGCGGCCGCGCAGCACTACTTCCGCAAAAGCGCCAGCCGCCTGAGCACCGCCGAAGCCGCGCGCCTGGCCGTGATGCTGCCTGCGCCCAAGCGCTTTGAGAAAACGCCCGGGTCGGCGTATCTGGCAGGACGGACACGCACGATCCTAGGGCGCATGGGCGGCGCGGAGTTGCCCTGAACTTCACCCACAGGTAAGCAGCGCGCCTTATCGCCCCAGCGGCGCATCGCGCCGCTGCAGCCACAGCGCAGACGTCCCCTCTGGCCGCAGTGTCACTTGAAACCGGGGCGCTCCCACGGCGCCCCCCACCGGCAGCCGCACGGTGTAGCGCTGCAGCAGCATGGCCGCCAACAGCGTCATCTCCAGCATCGCAAAGTGCTGGCCAATGCACACGCGAGGACCCAGGCCGAACGGAATCCACGCGCCCCGGGGGATGGGCGGCGCGCCGTCCAGAAAACGCTCGGGCACAAAACGGTCCGGCTCGGCAAACCAGCGTGCATCGCGGTGCAGCACCCAAGGGGTGATGCGCAGCATGGCGCCCTGGGGCACCGGCACGCCGCCCAGCGCGACGGGCGCGGTGGTGCGGCGGCTCATCAGCGCGGCAATCGGAGGGTACAGGCGCAGCGCCTCTTTGAGCGTGGCGCCCAGCCAGGGCAGCTGGGCCATATGCTCGGGGCCGGGGGTGCCGCCCTGCAGCACGGCATCGACCTCGGCCTGGGCGCGCTGCGCGGCCTCGGGGTGCTGGGCCATGAGCAGGGTCCACCACAGCAGCGTGGTGGCGCTGGTTTCGTGTCCGGCCTGGAAGCTGACGATGCACTGGTCAAACACCTCCTGCGCCGACAAGGCCTCGCCGGTTTCCTCGTCGCGCAGGGCCAGCAGCATCTGCAGCAGGTCCGTGCGCGCAGGGGCATCGGGTGGGGGCACCTCGGCCTGGCGGGCATGGATGTGGCGCCACACCAGCCCCTTCAACGACCGGATAGCCCGCCGCTTGGCCGCCTTGCCCGGCAGGGGCAGCCAGTCGGGCAGCGTGAAGGGCATAAACATTTCGCGGAAGGCGGTTTCCGACAGCGTCTGCGTGGCCCAGGCGGCATCGCGCGCATCGGCCTGGGCCGATTCGCTGAACAGCGTGCGCAGGATCACGTCCATGGCCACGTCCGTCCACAGCGCATCCACCGCCACCTGGGCGCCGGGCTGGCCCGGGGGCACGGCAGCGTCGAGTGCGCTGCGGGCGGCATCGGTCATCAGTTGTGCGTAGCCTGCCACCCGCTTGGGAGTGAAGGCGGGCATCAGCATGCGGCGCTGGCGCTGCCAGGTGTCGCCTTCGGTCACCAGCACGCTCTGGCCAAACACTTCTTCGAACACCGCAATGCCACGCTCCCAGCGAATGAGCTGGTCGGCATGGGTGACGAGTGCCTCGCGCACGAGGTCGGGGTGCATCAGGTCCCACGCATCTTCATACCCTAGTCGCATGCGGGTGAGGTCGCCATGCTCGCGCTGCAGTTGGGTGACAAAGCCCAGGTAGTCGGCCCGCATGGCGCGCAGCAGCGGCAGGCCCCACCAACGGGTTCGCGGGCCGCGTGGCGTTGCAGGCGTGGGGGGATGAGTGGGAGAAGTAACAGAGGACGTGGTGACTGTGGGCGAGTTCATGCCCCACATGCTGCAGCGCAGCGACGAGTCAGTATTGAACGATTGCGACAGCCCCCGTCGCCTACACTCGCGCCCCATGGCAAGCTTGGCCCCCCTTTCCCCCCGGCACCCTGCCGGGTTGATCCCCTCGGGCGAACTGTGGCTGCCGCGCGCCAGCCTCACGGCCTGCCTGCGCGCGGCCATGGCGCGCAGCACGGTGGGCCATGCGCTCAGCGATGCGCAGCGCATCAACCGCTTCCCTGCATCCCCCTTGTGCAGCCTGAGCTGGTGGTTTGAAGGCCGCAGCGAGGCCCTGGTGGCCGAGCGCCCCGACACCATGCCCACGGAACACAGCCCGCGCGAGGCCTACCCCGGCCGCTGGGTGCTGGCAGGCCCGCAGACGCGCCCCACTTCCAGCTACTGCGCAGGGCCCACGCACGCCATGATGGTGATGTTCATGCCCGACGCGCTGCACCAACTCACCGGCGTGGGCCCCGGCGCCCTGACCGACCGCATGGTGGACGCGCAATCCCTGTTGCCGCCCGATTGGCTGGCGCTGTGCGAGGCAGTGCAGAACCTGCCCGACAACGCGGCCCGCCTGCAGCACCTGGAGGACTTCCTGGAGCCCCGCTGGCAGGCCTGCCGCCCCGCCCAGGCATTGCCCACACAGCGCTACGGCGACTGGGCCGCGCACCTGGCGCAGCGCGCCGCCCTGTCGGCCCCCGGCCGCAGCCTGCGCCAGCTGGAGCGGCGCATCAAGCGCTGGGCCGGGCTGCCCCTGCGCGAGCTGCGCGGCTTTGGCAAGGCCGAGCAGGCGTTCTTCGACACCATCGCGGCCGATGCATCCCAAGGCAGCGTCAAATGGGCGGATGTCGCAGCGGGCGCCGGGTTCTCGGACCAGTCGCACCTGTGCCGCGTCACGCGCCGCATCACGGGCTATGCACCGCAGGCGCTGTATGACGGCATCTATGGGGACGAAGCTTTCTGGGCCTATCGCATCTGGGTGTAGCGCTGCCCAGGTCCTTGCCTGGCATGCAGGCCCGGCGCCCGTATCATCCCCGCCATGCTTGCCAAGTTGATGAGTTTCCTTCTGCTGGGGATCGTGCGGTTTCTCACCGGCTCCCAGGCCCGCTGGTATGGCTGCCCGCCCAAGGCCGAGCAGCGTATCTACTTTGCCAACCACCAGAGCCATGCCGACATGGTGCTGATCTGGGCGGCGCTACCCGAAGAGCTGCGCAGCATCACGCGGCCCATCGCTGCCAAGGATTACTGGACGAAGACGCCGTTCCGGCAGTGGATCACCACCGCCGTGTTCAACGCCGTGTATGTGGACCGCCAGGCCACGCCCGCGCGGCCGGTTGCGCCGGTGGCGGCCGAGCCCACTGGGGCACCAGCCACGCCGAGCGATGCAGACACGGCCGCCGCAGGTGGCCCAGACCCATCACCCGAAGCCCCGCCGCGCGCTCCAACCCCCGAGGAGTTGCGTTCCGCCCTGCCAGAGTCCGACCCGCTGGCCCCGCTGGTGCGCGCGCTCGAGAGCGGCGACTCCATCGTGATCTTCCCGGAAGGCACGCGCGGCCATGGCGACGAGCCCCAGTCGTTCAAATCCGGCCTGTTCAAGCTGGCACAGATGTTTCCGCAGGTGGTGCTGGTGCCCGCATGGATCAACAACGTACAGCGCGTGATGCCCAAGGGCGAGGTGGTGCCTGTGCCCATCCTGTGTTCGGTGACCTTTGGCGCGCCCATCCAGCTCGAAGCGGGTGAAGAGCGCCGCCCGTTCCTCGACCGTGCGCGCCGCGCCGTCATCGCTCTGCGAGAAGTCTGAGCATGACCCGTCCGAAGCCCCTGACCTTGCCGAATGCTGCGCCCCAGAGCGCGCGCTGACATGAACCAATTCTTGCGCAACCTCACCGCCACCCAGCAGATCGGGGCCTTGTTCCTGGTCGTGTTCGGCATCCTGTCCATCGTCACCGTGTGGGCCTTTGTGCGCAATCTGCGAGAGCACGCCAGCGACGACCCCGAAGCAGAAGCCCGGGCCCTGGAAGCCAAGCGCTTCTGGGGGCTGCTCAAGACCTCCTGGGTCATGGCCACGGTGTTCTGGATCGGCTGGGTGCTGGGCGAAACGGTGGCCACGGTGCTGTTTGCCATCGTGGGCTTTTTTGCGCTGCGCGAGTTCATCACCCTGTCGCCCACGCGCCGGGGCGACCACCGCAGCCTGGTGCTGGCGTTCTTCGTGGTGCTGCCCTTGCAGTTCTGGCTGGTGGGCAGCAAGCACTTCGACCTGTTCACCGTGTTCATCCCGGTGTACGTGTTTCTGGCGCTGCCCGTGGTGAGCGCACTGGCCAACGACCCCCAGCGGTTTCTGGAGCGCAATGCCAAGCTGCAGTGGGGCATCATGGTCTGCGTGTACGGCATGAGCCACGTGCCCGCGCTGCTGCTGCTCGACTTCCCGGGCTACCGCGACAAGGGCGCGTTTCTGGTGTTCTTTCTGGTGTTTGTGGTGCAGACCTGCATGCTGGTGCAGCACCTGCTCGGGCGGCGCTTTCCGCACAAACCGGTGGCGCCGCAAGTGAGCCAGAGCTTTCAGTGGACCAGCTGGCTGGCAGGCGTGGCCGCCGGGGGCCTGGCAGGCGGTCTGCTGACCTTCATCACCCCCTTCAAACCCGGCCAGGCGCTGGGCATGGCGCTGCTGGCCTGCGTGGCGGGCAGCCTGGGGCACCTGGTGATGAAAGCACTCAAACGCGACCGCGGCATCACCAGCTGGGGCATGCAGGGCATGTCCGTCACCGGTGCCGGGGGCCTGCTCGACCGGGTGGATGCGCTGTGTTTTGCAGCGCCCGTGTTCTTCCATTCGGCACGCTGGTACTTCGGTTTGTAGAAGAATCGGCCGATAGCGCTAGTTCCCATTGCCCCAATAGCTATAAAAACGAGAGCAAATGCGCATCCTTGGTATTGACCCCGGCCTGCAGACCACCGGCTTCGGCGTGGTGGACATGGACGGCCACAAGCTCAGCTACGTGGCCAGCGGCACCATCCGCACCACCACCCTCGCGCTGGGCGACCTGCCCGGGCGCCTGAAGATCCTTTTCGACGGCATCACCGAGGTCGCAGCCCGCTACCAGCCCGATGTGGCCTCGGTCGAGATCGTGTTCGTCAACGTCAATCCCCAGTCCACACTGCTGCTGGGACAGGCGCGGGGCGCCGCCATCACCGCCCTGGTGGCCAGCAATCTGCCCGTTGCCGAATACACCGCGCTGCAGATGAAAAAGGCCGTGGTCGGCCACGGCCGCGCCGCCAAAAGCCAGGTGCAGGAAATGGTGCGGCGGCTGTTGCAGCTGCCAGGCCTGCCGGGCACGGACGCAGCCGACGGCCTGGGCATGGCCATCACCCATGCACACGCCGGTTCCGCCATGGGCCGCTTGGGCGAAGCCGCCACGCTGAACCGGCGGCAGCATGCGATGTACAAGGATGGGCGGAGTTATTGAAATCCCGCCATTGCCAACGTCGAAGTACCTAGGTTTGGAGCATCGCCCATACTGCACCTGACAGACGCACTTGGATCAGTTGCACTGTGAGTAGCCTCGAGGCGATAGGGATGACGTCTCGCGCGCTACGCGCCTGGCCAAAAGGATCGAAGACTGAACTGCATCAAAGCTGGCCCCAGTCCCAGGCCAGTAGAGGCCACGCGGTCCTGAGCAGAGCGTCAGAATCTGCGGTTTGGCATCAATCTCCGCCCCTTCTCCGCGCTCCACCACCATCTCATAACGGATGGTTGAAGCGGGTTTGCCTCGAAAGGTCTCCAACACGCGTGCGTGATAGATGTGACGCTCCTCGGTCACTACGTCAGCTGCCTCGTGGTGCGCACTTTTATTGTGCAGTGGAGCTATGTCCACACGGGTGTGAACAACAAGGGCCGAGTAGGGCGTCTGCGCAATCGCTTTTGCCAGAAACTCCCTTTCGGAAGACGCCATGGCTTCGGCAGAGTTCGTTTCTCCTGCGGCTGACATCGTCACCGCAAAGGCACCGTCGGTGTTGAACCAGGAACCCGCGATAAATGTGGCTACCAACACGCTAGCGCGCAAACTCATGACTCACTCCCCGCTTCAGACGACGTCCCCTGAAAGACTGGCAAAGATTTGCCCTGCGCCGATCCGGAGGGAAAGGTGAATGCATCCCAGACACTCGCGGGATATCGACTGATATTGACTTCATTGCCCTGGTTGCCTCCGAGCATGAAGTAGTGTTTGCCATCACGGCTCTGGCCGACCGCAAACGCCACATACCCTCCGCCAGACCTGCTTTTGATACAGATGGCACCATACACGGGACTCTTGAGTTCCACGCCGAAGTTAGACCACTCCTTGGCTCTGAACGCGTTTGGAGGAGGCAAGTAGCCGTGCTGGGACATGACCCAAGCCACGAACGATCCACACCAAGCGTCCTTCTTGCCAGAATCGTCTTTGGCCCAGTATTTGGCGGCCTTGTGATACTCCATGATGCGCGGATTGGCGCTGGCACCTGCCAGTTCTTTCTGACCCAGTTCGCGTTCGGCCGTCGCGATCCAAGGAGCCCCCAAATCAGCGCTGGAGGGCGCGGGGTTGGTCAAGGCAAGCTTCGATTGCACCGTGTTTTCGGCGTCAGCCCGGCACATGAGCGCGGTCATTGTTTTGCTGCCAGGCCGAATCAACCCATCCGGACGCGTTATGCCTATGCTGCGTTGAAAGGCGTGAATCTTGAAAATGGTCCGCGCCCCGGGCGAACCATCTGCCACCAGTTGCTGAACACCCGGCATGTCAATCTCGTTCAGCGACCGCTGAACGATCATGGTGTCGTTCAAGGAATTGCGGCCGCCTTGGCCAACGGTATCCGTGATCATCGGCGTCTCCTATGCGCTCGCTGGATGTTCAAGGCTTTCACGCCAACTGCGTCTTCATCCGCTCCGCCCGCTCCTTCGGCGAGGGGTGGGTGGACAGAAAGTTGCTCGAATCACCGCCCGACATCACGGCCAGCTTTTCCAGTGCGCTCACGCAGGCACTCGGCTGGTAGCGCTTGGCTTTCATGAAGCCCATCGCGTAATCGTCGGCCTCGCGTTCGTTGCTTTGGGAGTGCTGGGCGCGCACCACTTTTTCAAACAGATCGCCCAGTTGCGAGTCGGCGATGGCGCCGGCGCGGCTGTTGCTGGACGAGACGGCATTGCGCAGGGCGCTGGTGCGCAGGGCCGCCTGGATGCGGGCCTTGCTGTGGCCCTTTTTGACGTGGCCGATTTCGTGGCCGATGACGTAGCGCACTTCGTCATCGGTGAACTTGTCCATCAGGCCCGAGTACACACGGATGGTGCCGTTGGCCATGGCAAAGGCATTGATGTCGGGGGTGAGGTAGACCTTGAAGTTCATCTTCAGGCCGTCATACGTGCCCAAGCCCGCCGTGAGTTTGTTCAGGCGCGTGGCGTAAGGGTTGCCAGCGGGAGCAATGCGGTTTTGGCGGTCGCTTTCAGCGGCCATCTGGTCAAAGGCAGCCTTGACCTCGTCGTCGGTCAGCGACTCGGATTTGGCCAGGTCCTTGCCCGCGTCGAGCATCTTGCCCAGGTCAAACTGTGCCCAGACGGGCGATACGGCACTCACGCCGGATGCCAGGGTCACAAGCGTCAGTAGTTGGCGGCGGTCCATCGAATTCCCTCTCTCTTCTTTATCGTTGCTTTAGGTATGGATGTTTTATTGAGCAACCTTGTGCAAGCAAAGGTTCTCAAGTGCGCCGAAATATAGCGACGCACCCCCCCGATTTCGGGGGCGAGTCCTATCTGCAGATGTAAGAGCTGTGTGTCGATGCTCGGCGCGGTCAGTACGCCAAGGCGTCGTTCACGTCCGCTCTAAAAAAGGTATCGCTAGCGACACCTCCACCTTCGCGCTGCGCGACGCGCGCAGCGGCAGAGGATTGCGGCTTCAGAAGGCCGAACGGCTTGGCAAAAAGAATGCCCCCACCCGGGGTGGTGCGGCTCAGCGCCCCAGCCCGCGCTTGAGCTCCTTGAGCAGCAGCAGCACCTGGTTGGATGCGTGGCGGCAGCTGCCGTTGAGCAGCTGCGCTGCCTTGGGCTGGTCGCCCGACTGGAAAGCTGTCACCACGTCGGCCGCCTGCTGGTGAAAGTATTTGTGCCGCGCCACCAGCATGTCGAACGCGGGGTAATGCCCCAGGCGCACCCGGCCCGTGCCGTAGAGCCATCGGCCCAGGTCACAGCGGTCGTCCTGGCAGATGCGTTCGGGCCGCATGACTTCGTCGGAGCGCCCGTTGACCATGTCTTGCAGCTGCAAGCGCCAGCGCTCGTGGCTGGCAATGGCGGCGTCGATGTCGATCTCGGTCATCAGCGTGGCCGCGTACTCGGCATCCAGCACCAGTTCACTGCCGTTGTCTTCCATGGCCCAGGTGGTCTCGGGGCTGGTGGGGTCCTGCTCCCGGATCTTGAACAAGCGGCTGAAAAAACCCATGCGTCATCCCTTTTGCGCGACTGGCCCGCGCAGCGCGAAATGGCAGCCGGCGCGGAAATGTCTTGAAACATTCTGTGGCGCCTCCGCCGTTTTGGCTACCAAAAAATGGCTCCTTCGTAAAAATGTGCGTGGGCAACCATGCTGCCACTGCCAGCTCTGCACCCACCGCCTGCACAAAAGCAACGGCAGCCGGACAATGCATGCATGACTTCCACTCCCCGCCGCCCTGCCCTTTCCATGCTTGATCTGGTGGCCGTCCGCGAAGGCGGCACCGTGGCCGATGCGCTGCAGATTGCGCTGCGCACCGCCCAGCATGCCGAAAAACTGGGCTTTGCCCGCTACTGGCTGGCCGAGCACCACAACATGGCGGGCATTGCCAGCTCCGCCACCGCCGTGCTGGTAGGCCACATTGCCGGTGGCACCTCGCGCATCCGCGTCGGGTCGGGCGGCGTGATGCTGCCCAACCATGCCCCGCTGGTGGTGGCCGAGGCCTTTGGCACACTGGCCGAGCTGTACCCTGGCCGCATTGACCTGGGCCTGGGCCGCGCGCCGGGCACCGACCCCACCACCATGCGAGCACTGCGCCGCGACCGGGTGGAAACCGAAGAAGACTTTCCCCGCGACGTGGCAGAGTTGCAGCGCCTGCTGGCCCCTGCCGAGCCCGGCCAGCGCCTGATTGCCATGCCAGGTGCGGGCACCAATGTGCCGATCTGGCTGCTGGGCTCCAGCCTGTTCTCGGCCCAGCTGGCAGCCGAGCGCGGTTTGCCATATGCGTTCGCCTCGCACTTTGCGCCGCGCCTGCTGCACCAGGCCATTGACCTGTACCGCAATCTGTACCGGCCGTCTGCCGCCTGGCCCAAGCCCTATGTGGCCATCGGCGTACCGCTGATCGCTGCCCCGACGGACGAAGAGGCCGACTTCCTGGCCAGCAGCACCTACCAGCGCGTGCTCGGCATCTTGACGGGTGACCGCCGCCGCCTGCTGCCGCCCATCGAGAACTACGCCGCGCGCCTGCAACCCCAAGAGCGTGCAGCGATTGGCGACTTTTTGGCTGCGGCCGTGATTGGCGGACCGGACACGGTGCGTGCAGGACTGGCCCGCCTGAGCGAAGCCACTGGCGCCGACGAGCTGATGCTGGTGAGCGATGTGTACGACCCTGCGCTGCG
This sequence comes from Acidovorax sp. GW460-11-11-14-LB4, assembly GCF_059423685.1. Classification (NCBI taxonomy): domain Bacteria; kingdom Pseudomonadati; phylum Pseudomonadota; class Betaproteobacteria; order Burkholderiales; family Comamonadaceae; genus Acidovorax; species Acidovorax sp. GW460-11-11-14-LB4. The sequence continues at coordinate 14,715 of NZ_JBWKYJ010000016.1, forward strand.
TCTGCGCTCGCTGGACATTGCGGCCAAGGCCCACGCCACACTGGGCCAGGCCGCCGTCGCGGCCTGAGCACCTGGGCAGCCGGGGGGCGCCTGGGCGCCGCTCTTGGTCTTCAGCGCGCCAGGTAGCCGCCATCCACGGGGTAGTACGCCCCGGTCACAAACGACGCCTTGCCGGACGCGAGCCAGGTCACCAGCTCGGCCACCTCCTCGGGCTGCCCCAGGCGGCCGATGGGGTGGGCGCCAACCAGCATGGCGTTGATGCCGGCGTCCTGCTCCAACCCGCTGATCATGGGCGTGTGGATGAAAGCAGGGCCCACGGCATTGACGCGCACGCCGTGCGCGCTGTATTCGATGGCCGCAGCCTTGGTCAGCCCCACCACCCCGTGCTTGGCCGCCGTGTAGGCGGGCGCCGTGGCAAAGCCCACCGAACCCAGGATGGACGCCATGTTGATGATGGCGCCGCCACCGTTCTTCAGCATTGCGGCGATCTGGTACTTCATACCGTAGAACACGCCCGACAGGTTAATGTTGATGACCTGCGCCCAGCCGTCCAGCGGGTAGTCAGCCGTAGGCGCCTGCGGGCCGCCGATGCCCGCGTTGTTGCAGGCCACGTCCAGGCGGCCGTAGTGGGCGACGGTGCGCTGCACCAGCGCCTCGCAGTCCTCGGGCTTGCCCACGTCGGCCGCCACAAAGATCGCATCGCCCCCGGCGGCGCGCACCAGCGCGGCGGTTTCCTCGCCCGCCTGCACATTCACGTCCGACACCACCACCTTGGCACCTTCGCGCGCCCACACCAGCGCAATGGCGCGACCGATGCCCGACGATGCGCCCGTTACCAATGCCACCTTGTTCTTCAGCATGAAAGACCCCTTGTTCGTTCCAAACGCCTGCAACCCGATGCCACAGATCAACTTTCATTCTGCGCGTGCCATGCGTCAGCGCCTTGACCTGTGTCATGCCCCGGGCATGGAAGCAGGGTGGAGGCATTGGGCCTTGGGTAGCGGCTACCATCAGGGGCTGCCGGCCCTGCGGCGGATGTTTGCCCGTTGCAGGACTGCGTGATTTCCACGCCCGCGCCCCACCACCCACGCCCGCATTTGCATGCCTGCTTTTTCCTTTGAAGCCCTGGACGCCCAGGGCCAGACCCGCAAAGGCCTCCTGGAGGCCGACACCGCCAAGGCCGCGCGCAGCCTGCTGCGGGCCCAGGCGCTGGTGCCGCTGGCAGTGGAAATGGTGCAGACCGGCCAGTCGCTGGACGGCCGGTCCGCGAGCCTGGGCCAGCGCCTGTTCACCCGGCCGGTGTTCAGCGCGACCGGGCTGGCCATCTGGACACGGCAGATCGCCGGGCTGGTGTCGTCGGGCCTGCCGCTGGAACGTGCACTCACCGCGCTGTCCGAAGAAGCCGACGATGAACGCCAGCGCCACCTGGTCGCCGCCCTGCGCGCCGAGGTCAATGCAGGCGCCACCTTTGCCCGCGCACTTTCGCAGCACCCGCGCGAGTTCTCTGACATCTACTGCGCCGTGATCGGTGCGGGCGAGCACAGCGGCAACCTGGGCCTGGTGCTGGAGCGCCTGGCCGACGACCTGGAAGAGCGCCAGGCGCTCAAGGCCAAGCTGGTGGGCGCTGCGCTGTACCCGGCCATCGTGACCCTGGTGGCCATCGTGATCGTGTTGTTCCTGGTGGGCTATGTGGTGCCGCAGGTGGCCAGCGTGTTTGCAGGCACCAAGCGGGCGTTGCCGTTCCTGACAGTGGCCATGCTGGGCCTCAGCGCCTTTGTGCGCAGCTATGGCTGGGTGATGTTGATTGCTTTTATTTTGATAGCGCTTGGGACAAGATGGGCGCTCACCATCGGCCATATTCGCGAGAAATTTGATGCCGCCTGGCTCAATCTGCCCCTGGTGGGCAAACTGGCGCGCGGCTACAACGCAGCACGGTTTGCCGGCACGCTGGCCATGCTGGCAGGCGCCGGGGTGCCGATCCTGAAGGCCTTGCAGGCGGCTGCTGAAACGCTGAACAACCGCGCGCTGCGGGCCGACGCGCTCGACGCCCTGGTGCTGGTGCGCGAGGGAGCTCCGCTGGCCTCGGCCCTGGCCCAAAAGAAACGCTTTCCGGGGCTGCTGTCGATGTTTGCACGCCTGGGCGAACAGACCGGACAACTGCCCGTGATGCTGCAGCGCGCGGCCCGCCAGCTCTCGGCCGAGGTCCAGCGCCGCGCCATGGCCCTGGCTACGATCCTGGAGCCGCTGCTCATCGTGGGCATGGGCCTGATCGTGATGCTGATCGTGCTGGCCGTGTTGCTGCCGATCATCCAGCTCAACCAGTTTGTGAAGTGACCTTATGGCCGTGACGCTCGACGACAAGCTGGTAGTCGCCATCTCCTCGCGCGCGCTGTTCAATTTTGAGGAAGAGAACCGCGTCTTCGAAAAGGACAACGACCGCGCCTACGTGGACATGCAGCGCCAGCGGCTCGACGTACCTGCTGCGCCGGGCGTGGCGTTTTCACTGGTGCGCAAGCTGCTCGCGTTCAATACCTCCGAGCACCAGCGCGTGGAGGTGGTGCTGCTGTCGCGCAATGACCCGGTGAGCGGCATGCGCGTGTTCCGCTCGTGCCATGCCCATGGTCTGCCCACCATCCAGCGCGGTGTGTTCACGCAAGGGCGCGACCCGTTTCGCTACCTGCGGCCGCTGGGTGCACACCTTTTCCTGTCCGCCAACGAGGCCGACGTGCGCGAGGCCTTGCACCTGGGCTACCCCGCCGCGCGGGTGGTGACGGAGTCGGTGCAGGCGGGCGACTCCAACCCCAACGAAGTGCGGATTGCCTTTGACGGCGACGCCGTGTTGTTCTCCGATGAGGCCGAGCGCGTGTACCAGGCGGAGGGGCTGGCCGCCTTCCAGCAGCACGAGACCGACAAGGCCGCACAGCCCCTGCCCGACGGCCCGTTCAAACCCCTGCTGGCCGCCTTGCACCGCCTGCAGTCTGCGGGCGAGGCCGGTGGCACCGGCATGCGCATCCGCACCGCGCTCGTCACCGCCCGCAGCGCCCCCGCGCACGAGCGCGCCATCCGTACCCTGATGGACTGGAACATTGCGGTGGACGAAGCCATGTTCCTGGGCGGCCTGCCCAAGGGCGAATTTCTGCGCGAGTTCGAGCCCGATTTCTTCTTTGACGACCAGACCGGCCACGTCACCTCGGCAGCGCGCCACGTGCCTGCGGGCCATGTGAACAGCGGCATCTCGAATCCGGCGCGGGTCGCAGGGAACTGACCCGCAGGAGCCTCGGCTGCAGGCCGGCGCGCTGTGCCACCCTGCACCCAGCCCTTGGGAAAAGTTCTGCAAAGACTTGCAACGCCCGGTGAATGTCTGCAAAGCCCCGGTTGCAAACCACCGCCCTCGCCCCCCATGTGCCACCATGGCCGTTGAGACTTCGAAGGAGAACACTTTGCGCATTCGCACATCCCTGGCGTCTATGGGGTTGCAAAGGCCGGTCCTGGCGACGGTGGCCCTGTTGGCAGCCTGTGCAGCACTGGCACAAACGCCCCCACCAGCACCGGCCCCTCCAGCGGAGACACACGCCGCCACAGAGCCCGCAGCGGCAGTGAGCCCGGGCGAGCTGAAGGCACAACGTGAATTCAAGATGCTGGACTTCAACGGAGACGGCAAGCTCAGCCGCTCTGAGGTAAAGCTGTTCCCGCGCCTGGCGGCAGCCTTTGACGAGGCCGACACGGATGGCGATGGCTTTGTGTCGTATGCCGAAGTCCGTGCCTTTGCCGCCAAGTACCGCGCCGAGCGTGATCGTCAGCGGGCAGCGGCACAAGCGGCTGCGACGTCGGCGGCACCGGCTGCGCCGCCCCCTGCGCCAGAGACCCGTCCGTGAGGAGCGCTGATTGCACTTTGCCAAGCGGCAAAGCCCCAAAAATCAGTCCAATCGACTTGGAGCGCTAGTGCAATATGCGCTGCCAGCTATCTAATTAATAGCAAATAATACCTGGCGCATCGAGGCAGTACCCACAGCTTCCGTGCGCACGGCACCGTGCACCCACTGCATGCAGCGCCTGTACGTCACAGTTTGCCGCTGCGCAGTGGCTTCGCTGCACTGCACCGGGCTCGCCACCGCACGCAATGAGCCGTCCTCAGGGCAGGCAGCCCGGCAGCGCCAGCTACTCAGGCGCCACCGGTGCGCTTGACCTTGGGGTCGGTGTAGGTCAGCGGCTCGTTCTTGACCTGCTGGGCCAGGCGCTCCTGCAAGGTCATCTTGTTGACGTCCTGCGCTACCTCTACCGCGCTGCCGCTGGCGCGCCACATCGACTGGATGAACTCCAGCAGCTGCTTGTAGATCGGCTCTTTGGGAGGCTCCGGCGGCTCTTCGACGGTGTCTTTCTTTTTTACCGCCGTCCAGTCCCGGTTGGGCGCCTCGGGCGCCGAGGGTTTGTCCGGCTCGCGCACGATCGCCCCCTCACCCATCCGGTCCATGGACTCGACAGGGTTGGGAGCGTTGATGGGACGCACCGGAGGCGCACCCGAGGCGCCAGTGGAATACAAATCAGCGCCCTGAGGACGCCAGGACGGCGATCGATCGACAGGTGGCATTTGCATGACATTGGCCCGTAGTTGAACAAAAGGTACAGAGGGTCTTTCGGCCTCTTCGTACATTCATTACGGCAAAAAGAAGGGTGAATTTAGGTCTTTTTCACCGATTGAACGAAATTTAGGGTTTTCCCTAGTAAAAAACCAGCTTTTTGGGACGGTTCTGCGTCAGGCAGGGACCATGAAGGTGCCAAACAGTGCCCCGAATGGGCCGAATCGGCTGAACAGAGCGCTGGGCATGCGCCAGATGTCGCAACCGCACCACGCCGTCAGAAGGCGGGGCGCCCGCAGGTCGTCACCCGCTGCAGGGGAACAAGCAGAGAAGTAGGCGGCTCGGGCCGTGCGCAAGGAATGCGCAAGAGGGGGTCTCCGCCGGCCCCACATTCCCGACAGAGCATGTTGACGGTTCTGCAGAGGAGCGCAGACAGGCTCCTACGACTGGCAGGACAAGGTCCGAGCCCTGGACGGAGCCGGCTTGACTCCGCCATACAAGGTCAAAGAAAGCGTTCGAGCAACCGGCGCGAATGCTTGTCCAGCGCCGTGGTGTCCTTCACACGGAACTGCAATCCGTCGCCCCCGGCAATCAGCAGCCGGGTGCGCCCGCCCAGGCGGCGGATGTCTTCTTCGGCCTTGAGCACCAGGCGGGCAGGCCCCCGGTCGGTCTCCACGTCCCAGGTGCTGGGGGTCGAGAAACTAGAAACGGCCAGGATTTTCTGGATAGTGGGCACAAACTCGCGCACCTCCAGCTCTTCATCAATGAGCTGCCGGGCGGCGCCCGTCACGGCCTCCAGCCGGGGAACCCACAGCAGCTCATGGCCGTCGGCGCCCACCAGGGACAGCCCCTCGCCCGGCGCGGCGATAGGAAAAGCACGCACGGGAGTCACGCCCTCATGGGCCATGCCATCGGCCAGGGTCAGGACGAGGCGGCCGTGCGGGTTGCGCGTGAGCTGGAAGGCGGGGGTGGACGACGATGGGGTCAGGGAAGCATTCATGGCAGGGTCGCTCACAGCGTCTCAGGGGTTGCCGGCGGGGTGGGCCGGGTGCAGCAGGCTGCTGTCGATGATCACGCCTGCTGCCTGCGCGTCTTCTTCGGCGCGGCGGGCCTGGGCTTCGTACAGCCGCCAGTAGGCGCCCTGCTTTTCCATCAATTCATCGTGCGGGCCCACTTCCACCACTTCGCCGCGGTCCATGACCACCAGGCGGTCGGCCTTGCGCAGGGTGGACAGGCGGTGGGCAATGGCGATCGTCGTACGGCCTTGCACCAGGTTATCGAGCGCCTTCTGGATTTCCTTTTCGGTCTCGGTGTCCACGGCCGAGGTGGCCTCGTCCAGGATCAGGATGCGCGGGTCGATCAGCAGAGCGCGCGCAATGCTGATGCGCTGGCGCTCGCCTCCCGACAGGCCCTGGCCGCGCTCGCCCACCAGCGAGTCGTAGCCATGCGGCAAGCGCAGGATGAATTCATGCGCATGGGCGGCACGGGCGGCGGCCACGATTTCCTCGCGCGTCGCTTCGGGCTTGCCGTAGGCGATGTTCTCCGCGATGGTGCCAAAGAACAGGAAAGGCTCCTGCAGCACCAGGCCGATGTGGCGGCGGTAGTCGGCCACCGCAAAGCGACGGATGTCGATGCCATCGACCTGGATGGACCCGTCGCTCACGTCGTAGAAGCGGCTGATCAGGTTGACCAGCGTGCTCTTGCCCGAGCCACTGTGGCCCACCAGACCAATCATCTCGCCGGGGCGGATGTCCAGATCCAGCCCCTTGATGACCGCGCGGCTGCCGTAACGGAAGCCCACGCCCTGCATGCTGATGGCGCCTAGCACCTTGTCCACCTTCACGGGTTGGGCCGGGTCGGGCACGTTGCTCACATGGTCCAGGATGTCGAAGATGCGCTTGGCGCCTGCAGCGGCCTTCTGGGTGACCGAAACGATGCGACTCATCGAATCCAGCCGCCCGTAAAACCGCCCGATGTAGGCGATGAAGGCGGTGAGCACACCCACCGTGATCTGGTTGCGCGACACCAGCCAGATGCCGAACGCCCAGACCACCAGCAGCCCGATTTCGGTCAGCAGCGACACCGTGGGGGTGAACAGGCTCCAGGTCTTGTTGAGCTTGTCGTTCACTTCCAGGTTGTGCTGGTTGGCATCGCGAAAGCGCTGGGCCTCGCGCTTTTCCTGGGCGAAGGCCTTGACCACGCGGATGCCGGGGATGGTGTCGGCCAGCACATTGGTCACCTCGGACCACACACGGTCGATCTTTTCAAACCCGGTGCGCAGGCGGTCGCGCACGGTATGGATCATCCAGCCAATGAAGGGCAGCGGCACCAGCGTGACCAACGCGAGCCACGGGTTGATGGAGAACAGGATCGCCGCCGTCATCACGATCATCAGTACATCGGTGATGAAGTCGAGCGCGTGCAGCGACAGGAACACGTTGATGCGATCTGTCTCCGACCCGATGCGCGCCATCAGGTCGCCGGTGCGCTTGCCCCCAAAGTAGTCGAGCGACAGGCGCAGCAGGTGCTCGTACGTGGTGGTGCGCAGGTCGGCGCCGATGCGCTCGGACACCAGCGCCAGGATGTAGGTGCGCGCCCAGCTCAGGCCCCAGGCGGCCAGCGCCGACAGCAGCAGGCCGCTCAGGTACAGCAGCACCAGGCCAGGTTCGATCTGTTTGCCGTTCTGGAACGGAATCAGGATGTCATCCATCAGCGGGATGGTGAGGTAGGGCGGCACCAGGGTCGCGGCCGTTGACGCCAGCGTCAGCGCAAAACCGGCCGCCAGCTGTTTGCGATAGGGCCGCGCAAAACGCCACAGGCGCAGCAGCACCCAGGTGGAGGTCTGGGGTGGCTGGGCACGGGCACAAGCCGGGCACTCTTCGGTGTCGGGCGGCAGCGGCGTGTGGCAGGTAGGGCAAGCGGGCTCGTCGGCTTCGTCCTCGGCACCGCTGTCGCCCCGGGCGCTTTGCTGCTCAAAACGTTGCACCAGGCGCAGCGCCTGCGCATGGTGCGCCAGGGTAAAGCGCCACTGGGCCAGGCGCTCCTGGGGGTTGTGCAGCTCGAGCGAGCCCACTCCGCCATGGTCATGCAGCTTGAGCGTCAGCCCTTCACCCAGGGGCCAGCTGCGCCAGGTCGTGGTACCAGGGTCGCAGGCCAGCAGCCGTTCGGAGGTCACCACCACCCACCCCGCCGCAAAGCGCAGTGTGGCGCTCAGGTCAACCGGCAAAGCCGCCAACACGTTCTCTTTGGAAGCGAGCATGGCCCGCAAATCGGCTCCCACAGGGCTAGAAAAGACACCCGAGGCGTCCACAGAATGGTGATGTTGCATTTTTGGTTGGGTTTTCCGCCACCGGCTGCCTGCGGTGGCCGCTCTCGCGAAAGCAAGAATTCTCACCGATACTGCACGCCACGGTGCGACGGCATCCTCCTGTAACGTCTGTGGCGGCCTTTTGGCTGACACTGCGCACAGGCCCTGGACTGGCGCACAATCATCGTCCACAAAATTCCCTTTCGTCCCCCTACCGCACAGCCCTTACCAAGGCCGGAACCACAACCGCTGCAATCCATGGCGAAACTCAACGACATCCAACTGCTTCGCATCAACTACCTGCGGGGCCCCAATATCTGGACCTACCGGCCGGTCCTGGAAGTCTGGCTGGACCTGGGCGAGCTGGAGGACTACCCCTCCAACACCATCCCCGGCTTCAATGACCGCCTCACGGCCTGGCTGCCAGCGCTGATCGAGCACCACTGCGGCGTGGGCGAGCGCGGCGGCTTCCTGCAGCGCCTGCAAGAAGGCACCTGGTGCGGCCATGTGCTGGAGCACATCGTGATCGAGCTGCTCAATCTGGCAGGCATGCCCACCGGCTTCGGCCAGACGCGCAGCACCAGCCAGCGCGGCGTGTACCGCATGGTGTTCCGCGCCCGCGACGAAAGCGTGGCCCGCGTGGCACTGGCCCAGGGCCATGCACTGATCATGGCGGCCATCAACGACCAGCCTTTTGATGTGCAGGCCGCCGTGGCGCGCGTGCGCACCGAGGTGGACGACCAGTACCTCGGCCCCAGCACCGCCTGCATCGTCACCGCCGCCACCGACCGGGGCATTCCCCACATCCGCCTGAATGACGGCAACCTGGTGCAACTGGGCTATGGCGCCCGCCAGCGCCGCATCTGGACCGCTGAGACCGAGTACACCAGCGCGATTGCTGAAGGCATTGCCAGCGACAAGGATCTGACCAAGGGCCTGCTCAAGTCCTGCGGCGTGCCCATCCCCGAAGGCCAGGTCGTCAACAGCCCCGAGGAAGCCTGGGAGGCCGCGCAAGACATCGGCCTGCCCGTGGTGGTCAAGCCCTCCGACGGCAACCACGGCCGGGGCGTGACGCTGGACCTACGCAAGCAGGAAGACATCGAAGCGGCCTACCACGTGGCCTACCCCGAGGGCAGCGACGTGATGGTGGAGCGCTTCATCCCTGGCGACGAGCACCGCCTGCTGGTGGTGGGCGGCAAGGTGGTCGCCGCAGCACGCGGCGAGCTGGTCACCATCACCGGCAACGGCCGCTCCACCGTCAAGGAACTCATCGACACCCAGCTCAACTCCGACCCGCGCCGGGGTTACGAAGAAGAGTACCCGCTCGAAATCATCGACCTGGCCACCGACACCAAGGTGCAGCTCGAACTCAAGCGCCAGGACCTTGAAGCCGACTCGGTGCCCGCCGCTGGCCGCCAAGTGGTGGTGCAGCGCAATGGCAACGTGGCCGTGGACTGCACGGACGACGTGCACCCTGAAGTGGCGTACATCGCCCAGCTTGCCGCCAAGGTGGTGGGCCTGGACATTGCAGGCATCGACATGGTGGCCCGCGATATTTCCAAGCCCCTGCACACCCAGGGTGGCGCGATTGTCGAAGTCAACGCGGGCCCTGGCCTGCTCATGCACCTGAAACCCGCCGTGGGCGCGCCGCGCCCTGTGGGCCAGGCAATTGCCGAGCACCTGTTCCCCTCCGACGCCGATGACGAAGGCCAGGCCGGTCGTATTCCGCTGGTGGGCGTGGCCGGCACGCGCAGCACATCGACCATCTCGCGCGTGGTGGCCTGGCTGCTGCACCTGAGCGGGCACCACACCGGCCTGGCCTGCCGCGAAGGACTGTTTCTGGATCGTCGCTGCGTGGAGGCCACCGACTGCGCCCACTGGGAAGCCGCCCACCGCCTGCTGATGAACAAGATGGTGCAGGCCGCCGTGATCGAAAGCGACGCCCGCACCATCCTGCGCGACGGCCTGGCGTATGACCGCTGCCAGGTGGGCGTGGTGACCGACATGGACGGCGTGGAAACGCTCGCCGAATTCGATGTGCACGAACAGGACCAGATGACCAAGGTGATGCGCACCCAGGTGGACGTGGTGCTGGCCGAAGGCGCTGCGGTGCTCAATGCCGCCATCGCCCAAGTGGCCGACCTGGCCCCCCTGTCCGACGGCGACGTGGTGCTGTATGCGCAGGACGGCACGCTGCCCGTCATCGCCGAACACCGCGCCAAGGACAACGGCCGCGCCGTCTTCGTGAAGAACGGCCGCGTGGTGCTGGCCACGGGCAGCGCCGAGCATGTGCTGGGCGCCCTGTCTGATCTGACTTTTGGCCGCAATGCCGTGGTGCCAGACACCGACGCCCTGCTGGCCGCCATCGGTACGGCCTGGGCGCTGGACATTGCCCCCGACCTGATCGGCGCAGGCATCAAGACCTTCGAGCCCGAACTGGTCCCCACTGCCGCCCTGCGGTCGTGATGGCCTCTCGTGCATTTGCCTTTGTTTGTTGTTTGACCCCACATCCCACGACCTGAACAGGGCCCCAGCGCTCTGATGGACCACTGAAAGAGACTTCCATGGATGTAACCCGCACCCGGGCCCTGCGCGGCCCCAACCTCTGGAGCCGCCACATGGCCATCGAGGCCGTGGTGACCTGCGCCGAGAACGAGCGCGCCGTGGGCCAGATGGCCGGATTCGAAGCCCGCCTGCGGGCCCTGTTCCCCGCCATCGGCGCACTGCACCCGGAAACCGGTGGCGGCGATGTGTCGCTGGCCCACGTGCTGCAGACCGCAGCACTGGCGCTGCAGGCGCAGGCCGGCTGCCCCGTGACCTTTGCGCGCACCACGGCCACCAGTGATGTCGGTGTGTACCAAGTGGTTGTCGAATACAGCGAAGAAGCCGTGGGCCGCAAGGCGTTTGAAGACGCGCAGCAACTCATCCAGGCCGCGCTGGGCAACGGCAGCTTCGATGCCGAAAAGGCCGTCGCCGACCTGCGCGAGCTGGACGAAGACGAGCGCCTGGGCCCCAGCACCGGCTCCATCGTCGAGGCGGCCGTAGCCCGGGGCATCCCCTACCGCCGCCTCACGCGCGGCAGCCTGGTGCAGTTTGGCTGGGGTTCCAAGCAGCGCCGCATTCAGGCAGCCGAAGTCGATTCGACCAGCGCCGTGGCCGAATCCATCGGTCAGGACAAGGACCTGACCAAGCGCTTGCTGCACGCCGCTGGCGTGCCGGTCCCGCTAGGCAAGCCGGTGGAGACGGTGGACGAAGCCTGGGAGGTCGCCCTCAAGGTCGGCCTGCCCGTGGTGGTCAAGCCCCAGGACGGCAACCAGGGCAAGGGCGTCACCGTCAACATCACCGACCGCGCACAGCTTGAAGAAGCCTACAAGAACGCCGCCGACTACGGCACCGTGATGGTCGAGCGCTTCTTGCCCGGCCACGACTTCCGCCTGCTGGTGGTGGGCGACCAGCTGGTGGCCGCCGCTCGCCGCGAGCCGCCCCAGGTGCTGGGCGATGGCGAGCACACCGTGCGCCAGCTGGTGGACGTGGTCAACCAGGACCCCCGCCGTGGCGAAGGCCACGCCACGTCGCTCACCAAGATCCGCCTCGATGACATCGCCGTGGCCCGCCTGGCCATGCAGGGCCTGACGCCCGACTCGGTGCCCGAGAAAGGCCAGCGCGTCATCTTGCGCAACAACGCCAACCTGTCCACCGGCGGCACCGCCACCGATGTGACTGACGACGTGCACCCCGAGGTTGCGGCCCGCGCCGTGGCCGCCGCCCAGATGGTGGGCCTGCACATCTGCGGTGTGGACATGGTGGCCGAGACCGTGCTGCGCCCGCTCGAAGAACAAGGTGGCGGCTTTGTGGAAGTGAACGCCGCCCCCGGCCTGCGCATGCACCTGGCCCCCAGCTACGGCAAGCCCCGCAACGTGGGCCAGGCCATGGTGGACAAACTGTTTGCCCATGGCGACGACGGCCGCATCCCTACCGTGGCCGTGACCGGCACCAACGGCAAGACCACCACCGCCCGCCTGATTGCGCACCTGTTCACGGCCCAGGGCCTGCGCGTGGGCATGACCAACACCGACGGCGTGTACGTGAACGGCCGCCAGATCGACAGCGGCGACTGCAGCGGCCCCAAGAGCGCCCGCAACGTGCTGCTGCACCCCGAGGTGGACGCCGCCGTGTTCGAGACCGCGCGGGGCGGCATCCTGCGCGAAGGCCTGGGCTTTGACCGCTGCCAGGTGGCCGTGGTCACCAACATTGGCGCGGGCGACCACCTGGGCCTGAACTACATCACCACGGTGGAAGACCTGGCCGTGCTCAAGCGCGTGATCGTGCAGAACGTAGCCCCCACGGGCTACGCGGTGCTCAACGCCGCCGACCCCATCGTGGCGGCCATGGCTTCGGCCTGCCCCGGCAAGGTGATCTACTTTGCGAGTGACCGCCACCACCCCGTGATGGTCACGCACCGCGCCCAGGGCCACCGCACCGTCTACGTGGACGGTGACTCCATCGTCGCCTCCGAAGGCTCGTGGCGCGAAACCATCCACCTGCGCGACGTACCCATCACGCGCAACGGCAAGATCGGTTTTCAGGTCGAGAACGTCATGGCCTCCGTGGCTGCCGCCTGGGGCGTGGGCATGCCCTGGCAGACCATCCGCCGCGGCCTGTCGGGTTTTGTGAACGACAGCGACAACGCCCCCGGCCGCTTCAACATCATGGACTACCGGGGTGCGACGGTGATCGCCGACTACGGCCACAACCCCGACGCCATGCGCGCCCTGGTGCAGGCCGTGGACGCCCTGCCCGGCAAGCGCCGCAGTGTGGTCATCAGCGGTGCGGGCGACCGGCGCGACGAAGACATCCGCGAACAGACCGTGATCCTGGGCGCCGCGTTTGACGACGTGATCCTGTACCAGGACGCCGCCCAGCGCGGCCGCGCCGACGGCGAAGTGATGGCCCTGCTGCGCGAAGGCCTGGCCGGTGCGCCGCGCACCACGCATGTGGAAGAGATCCGTGGCGAGTTCATCGCCATTGACACCGCCCTGGAGCGCCTGCAACCCGGCGACCTGTGCCTGGTGCTGGTGGACCAGGTCGAAGAAGCGCTGGCCCACCTGGCCCAGCGCTGCACCGAAGGCGAGACCGCGGCATGACCGCTGCGCGCACGTTGGCAACCGCCGCCGTGGTGGCGCTTGCGGCCCTCACGGGCGGCACAGTGCAGGCCGCATCGGGCGAAAAAATCGGCACCGTGGACACCGCGTTCCAGTGGATCGGCCGCGACCACGACATCATCGTCGAGGCCTATGACGACCCAGGCGTCCGGGGCGTCACCTGCTACGTCTCGCGGGCTCGCATCGGTGGTGTCAAGGGCACGCTGGGCCTGGCCGAGGACCGCGCCGAGGCCTCCATTGCCTGCCGCCAGGTCGGCCCCATCAGCATTCCCGAGCCACTGAAGAAACAGGAGGAAGTGTTCAGCGAACGCATGTCCATCCTGTTCAAGCGCCTGCGCATAGTGCGCATGGTGGACCCGGCCCGCAACACGCTGGTGTACCTGACCTACTCTGAAAAGCTCATCGACGGCTCCCCCCAGAACAGCGTGACCGCCGTTCCCGTGGACCGCGCCACCGCCATCCCGCTGCGCAAGTGACGGTAGCCCGGTGTGGCCGGGGCATCGCTCAGACATCAAAAAAGGGGCTCCAGGCCCCTTTTTTGATCGTACATGCCAGTAGCGCTAGTGCAATATACCTGAGCAGCTATCAAATAAATAGCATCTAGCCCTGAGCGGCAATCTGCCGCAGCGCCTGCTCAAACACCTCCACCGGCTGCCCGCCCTGGATCAGGTGGCGCTCGTTGACGATGATCGCGGGTACCGAATGGATGCCGTTTTGCAGATAGAACTGCTCGCGCTCGCGCACCTCGTCGGCGTAGCGGTCTGAGGCGAGCAGCGCACGCGCCTCGGCCACACCCAGCCCCACCTCCCCCGCCACACGCACCAGCACCTCGTGGTTGCTCGGGTCCTGCCCGTCGGTGAAATACGCCGTGAACAGTGCCTTCTTCAGCGCGGGCTGCACGCCCTTCTCTTCGGCCCAGTGCAGCAGCCGGTGCGCATCAAAGGTGTTGTAGATGCGGCTGCGCTTGTCCATGCTGAAGGTGAACCCCAGCGCCGCACCGCGCGCCGCGATGGCCTCGCGGTTCTTCTGGCTCTGCTCGGGCGTGGCGCCGTACTTCTCTTGCAGGTGCTCGCCAATGTCCTGACCCGCAGGACCCATCTGCGGGTTCAGCTCGAACGGCTGAAAGTGCAGGTCCAACGCGACCTCGCCCTGCAGCCGGTCCGCCGCCTGCTCCAGCGCCTTGAGGCCGATGATGCACCAGGGGCAGGAGACATCGGAGACGAAATCGATTTTGAGGGTGGTGGTCATGGGTCAAGTCTGTGGATGGCAAGCCAGGATGGTAGGACGGGCTGCAAAACCGCGGAGGCCGCAGGCTTAATGGTGCACCAACCAGAGCCTGCTTCGGGTATCACACCACCATGGGCGTTGCTCCGCCGTCCATCGTCAGAACCACGCCCGTGACGTAGCTTGCACGCTCGGACGCCAGAAACAGCACCACGTTGGCGACCTCCTCCGGCTGCGCCAGGCGACCCAACGGCACCTTGCTCGTCGCCTGTGCGAGCGCTTCCTGCTCAGAGATGTTGTGCATGCGTGCCGTGGCGATCATCCCTGCCTGCAACCGCTCGGTGTGGGTGGCGCCCGGGTTGACGGCATTCACGCGTACACCCTTCGGCCCGTAGGCGGCAGCCATGCCCGCGCTCATGAGCATCAGCGCCGCATTGGCCGCCCCGCCAGGCATATGGATGGGGCTGGCGACCTTTCCTCCGGCGCCCACCACATTGACGATGGACCCCTGGCCCCGCGCGCCCATCTTCTTGACCACCAGATCCACCATATGGACGTACGTGAAGAACTTGGCGTTCATCGCGTCGTGCCAGGCCTGCGCGCTCAACTCCTCGGGCGGGGTGCGCCGGGCAGCCCCTGCAGAGTTGACCAGCACATCGACGTCCCCAAAGGCGGCTTCGGCAGCCGACAGCGCTTTCGCCGCCGACTCGGGCTGCTGCAGGTCAGCGGCATGGACGCTGATGCGCCCAGCGCTGCCATGGACATCCACCGATAACCGACCACGTGCGGCCTCCAGGTGTTCGGTGCTGCGCGATACCAGGCTGACGCGCGCCCCTTCGGCCAGAAACGCCGCCGCGCAGGCATAACCAATGCCTTTGCTGCCCCCCGTGATGAGGACATGTTTGTCCTTCAGATTCAGATCCATGGACTTGCTCCGAGAAAGGTGAAGTGTGCAGGACCAGCCGCCTTATTCGATCGAAATGCCAGCCGCCTTCACCACGGCACCATACCGATCCAGGTCCCGCTTGATTTCGTCGCGGTATTGCTCGGCAGTTCCGGGTGTGGGCTCGATGCCCATTACACGCAATTTCTCACGCACGGCGGCATCGTTCAGCACCGCGTTCAGTTCTGTGTTCAGGCGCGTGATCACCGCCGCAGGCGTACCCACCGGTGCCAGCAGCCCCACCCACGAGTTGACAACAAAGTCGGGTACACCGCTCTCGACAAACGTGGGCACATCGGGCAAGGCGCTGGTACGCTGCGCGCTCGACACCGCAATGGCCTTGAGCTTGCCGGACTTGATGTGTCCGTGAGCGCCCGCCACCGCCGTGTACACCAGTGGAATCGTGCCCCCCAGCACGTCGGTCATGGCTTGGCCACCGCCCTTGTAGGGCACATGGGTCAGGTTGGCGCCCGTCCGGATTTTGAGCAATTCACCGGCAATGTGGGGTGTACCACCCGTCCCCGAGGTTCCAAACGAGAGACCTCCATGTTGGGTCTTCGACAAGGCAATCACATCGGCCAGGCCCTTCACCGGCACGCCAGGGTTCGCCACGAGCACCAGGGTGGCATCGCCAATCTTGCCGACTGGCGCAAAGTCTTTGGCCGTATCAAAAGGCAGTTTCGAAAACACATGTGGATTGATCACCATGGTGCCGTCAAAGCCCAGAACCAAGGTGTAGCCATCTGCTGGCGCAGACTTGGCCAGCGCCGTGCCAATGTTTCCGGAGGCCCCCGGCTTGTTGTCCACCACGATTTGCTGGCCGAGGCGCTTGCCAAGACTTTCGGCAATCAGACGCCCGCTGGTGTCGGTGACGCCCCCAGGGGTGAACGGAACAATCAGCCGGAGGGGTTTGCTGGGCCAGACGTCCTGAGCGTACGTGGCCGCGGGCATCCCGGCCGCCGCGCCCAGGCACACCAGGGCTGACAGGGCGAGCAGCTTGCGCCGACATTGCAAGCCGGGCGCAGGCGGCACGTTGCCGTAGGGGATGAGAGATGGATGAGGTTTCATGTTTGTCTCCTTCGTGTTGTGTTTTGAGGTCGTCATGTCGAGGGGGCGAAAGGCTCCAGCAGCCACGCGCCTCGCAAGTCAGGGTGTCTCGGCGTACTGGCGTTCAAATGCCCAGACGTCCTCGAAACCCATGAGCTGCGTCAACTCCGCGAAGGGCATCAAGCCAGCGTCGCTGTTCACCGACGAGCCCGTGCGCTGAAACTGCGCATACACCGTCTTCATGGCCTGGGTAGCGGCCAGCAAGGCAGTCACCGGAAAGATGGCGAGCTTGTAGCCAATGGACTCCAGCTCGCTGTGCGACAGCACGGGCGTCCGTCCGCCCTCCACCATGTTGGCCAGCAGGGGCTTATCCACGGTTTGGCCGATCTTTCGCATCTCTTCCTCGCTCTCGGGCGACTCGACAAAAAGGATGTCCGCTCCAGCACGGGCGTAAGCCTCTGCCCGGCGCAGGGCCTCATCGAGACCAAGGCTGGTACGGGCGTCCGTGCGCGCAATCACCAGGAAATCGGACGAACTGCGGCTGTCGACAGCGACGCGAATCTTGCGCACCATGTCTTCCATGGGGATCACCCGGCGGCCAGGGGTGTGGCCACATTTTTTGGGGTATTCCTGATCCTCCAGCTGGATGGCTTGCGCGCCAGCAGCCTCGTAGCCCTGCACCGTGTGGCGCACGTTGAGCAAACCGCCATAGCCCGTATCGCCGTCCGCAATCAGCGGGGAGCGGGCCATGCCTGCCATGGCCTTCACCCGCCCCACCATGTCCGAATACGTGGCCAGCCCGGCATCTGGCAAGCCCAGGTGCGAGGCCACCGTGCCGAAGCCCGTCATGTACAAGGCATCAAAGCCGAAGGTGTCGGCCAGCCGCAACGACACCATGTCGTACACCCCGGGGGCGATCACCAGCCCGGGCTGGGTCAGGCGCTGGCGCAAAGAGATGGGAGCGGGCAAGGAGGACGTGGAAGAAGGAGCAGATTCAGACATGGCAATGGAGTGATGTTGCAAACAGGGTTGTTTGGATGGAGTTACTGCACAGTACGTGCCAGCGCGCCCGCCTGCCGCAAAGCATTGATTTGATTGACCATGCTCGCACCAATGTGGCGGAGCAGCGGCATACATGTTTCATTGACCACCCCAATGTTTCATATTTGTGTTTCACTTGCAGATCAATGAAACGCAACAGCCTTTCGTTGAAACGCGTCCACAGCCAGTGTCTAGTCCGCGCAACCGTCCGCCCTATGCCAACCCCCGTCACACCACTTGCCAGCCGCCCTCGCCTTTGCTTCATGAGCTATCGCCAGATCCGGCTGATGGCCATGCCCATCGTGGCGGAATACCGGGACAGGGCGGATATCGAGGTGATCGACGGCAGCTTTGAGGTGGCGCTGGACCTGGCCCGCAAGCGGCTGGTCAGCGGACTGGTCGATGTCTTTGTGAGCGCGGGGTCCAACGCCAGCCTGCTGCGCAGCGGGATCAGTGCCCCGGTGGCCACCATTCAGTTGAGCGGGTTTGACATCCTGCAGGCGCTCATCAAGGCCCGGGCAACGGCCGACCGCGTGGGCATCGTGATGTACGGCCATACCCTTCCGGAGCTGGAATCCGTCAAAGGTCTGTTGAACATCGACATTCACCAGTACGCCTACCAGACGCCTGACTCGGCCCGCGCGTGCATCCGCCAGCTGCACAGCGATGGCATCCGCGTGGTCGTGGGCTCCAGCCTGGTGGTGGAACTGGCAGAAAACGCAGGCCTCGTTGGATTGCTGGCGTATTCGCATGCCAGCATCCGCCAGGGCTTTGAAGACGCTCTGGAGCTGGCGCGGGTGGCGCAGCTGGAGGCCGGGCGATACGAACAGCTCAACACGGTGCTGCACACGCTGCAAGAGGCAGTCCTGGCGGTGAATCAGTCCGAACAGATCATCGCCATCAACCCGGCGATGCAACGCATTTTGGGCCTGGTGCGTGCGCCGCGCCTGGGTGAACCCCTCGCGTCTGTCACCACCGATCTGTCGCTGCGCGAGACGCTGGAAGGCGGCCAGCCCGAACATGGCGCCGTGCTCCGCCTGCAAGGCCGCGACTGGATTGCCAATCGCACGCCCATTTACGAGGGCGGCCACACCACCGGTGCGGCGCTGACCTTGTACGACGCTCGCACCATCCACGAGGCCGATAACAGCCTGCGCATTCAGCACCGCCGCAGTGACCACGCTGCGCGCCACCGCTTTGAAAGCTTGGCGGGGCAAGCCCCCGCGTTTTTGCAAGCCATCGCCAGAGCCCGCCTGTATGCCGCCACCGACTTCAGTCTCCTGATCACCGGCGAGAGCGGCACCGGCAAAGAACTCTTTGCACAGGCCATGCACAACGCAAGCCAAAGGGCGCGTCGCCCGTTTGTCGCCATCAACTGCGCAGCGTTCCCGGAAACGCTGCTCGAAAGCGAGCTGTTCGGCCACGAGGAAGGCGCTTTCACCGGTGCGCGCCGCGGCGGCAAGCGCGGGCTGTTTGAAGCAGCCCACACGGGAACCCTGTTTCTGGATGAAATCGGCGACATGCCACTCACGCTGCAAACCCGCTTGCTGCGCGTCTTGCAGGAGCGCCGCATTACCCGCTTGGGGTCCGTCACATCCATCCCAGTCGACGTGCGCGTGATAGCGGCAACCCACCAGCCACTGCTGCAGATGGTGAATGCGCGCCAATTCCGCCAGGACCTGTACTACCGCCTCAACACCCTCACTTTGGCATTGCCTCCGCTGCGGGATCGCAAAGGCGACGTCCAAGTCTTGGCTACGCGTTTGCTGGCCCACAGTCTGAGCCGGGTCGGCGTGTCTGGTGTCACCGCCGCTGAGGTGTTGGCCCAATGGGGAGGTGCCATGGAACAGCACCCATGGCCCGGCAACGTGCGCGAGCTGGAAAACATGTGTGACCGCATCGCCGTTTGGCTGTCTCAGTACCGGCACATCGACAAGGTGGAGTGGAGCGAGCTACGTCACGAATGCCCGGAACTTCTTGCGGCACGGCCAGACATCGAACAGGCCCTGGCTGCTCTGGCGACACCGGAGCAACCGCCAGAACAACCCGATCGGCACACAAAGGCCCTGGCTGCGCTGGAGCGCCATGGCGGACGCACTGGTGCAGCCGCTGCAGAGCTGGGGATCAGCAGGTCGACGTTCTGGCGATGGTGTCGGAAACCGACCCACAAACCGTCTGAACTTGCGCGCGCACCTGCCCAAGAGCGGTCATCCGATGAAGATGGGGCGTGATGGCGGGCTGCCATAACACCCCACTGCCCACAACATCGCCCCGCCGCAGCACTACCCCTTGCCCCGCAGCTCCGTCTTCAACACCTTCCCATAGCTGTTCTTCGGCAACGCCTCCACCCACCGGTATTCCTTCGGCCGCTTAAAGCGAGCAATGTGCTCCAGGCACAGCGCATCCAGCACGGTATCGGCCACCGCGCCACCCTCCCCTGCCACCAGGAAGGCCACCACCACCTCGCCCCATTCCGCATCGCGCTGGCCCACCACAGCCACCTCGCGCACCTGCGGGTGGAGCAGCAGCACCTCTTCGACCTCGCGCGGGTAGATGTTGCTGCCGCCGGAGATGATCACGTCCTTGGACCGGTCCTTGAGCGTGAGAAAACCGTCGGCATCCAGCGCGCCCATATCGCCGGTGTAGAGCCACCCGTCGCGCAGCGTCTGCGCGGTGGCGGTGGGGTTGTTCCAGTAGCCGGGCATCACGGTGTCGCCGCGCACCACCACCTCGCCGGTCTCGCCGGTGGGCAAGGGCTGACTCATGGCATCGACCACACGCACTTCCACCAGCGACTGCGCCACGCCCACCGACACCATGCGCTCGGCCCAGCGCGGGTGGTCGCGGTCGGCCAGCTGGGCGCGCGACAGGGCGGTGATGGTCATGGGGCTTTCGCCCTGGCCGTAGATCTGTGCAAAGCGGTTGCCCATCACGGCCAGGGCGTTGCGCAGGTCGTCGGCGTACATGGGGCCGCCGCCGTAGACGATGGTCTTGAAGCCTGAGACGTCGGCACCCGTGGCACGCACATGGTCCACCAGGCGGTGCACCATGGTGGGCGCTGCAAACAGCGTGAGCTGGCCCACGCTGGCCGCGAGCTGCACCAGTTCGGCCGGCTCGAACCCGCCCGACAGTGGCACCACATGCCGCTCGCCGCGCAGCACCTGGGCGTAGTTGTAAAGCCCCGCGCCGTGCGACATGGGTGCGGCGTAAACCATGGCGTCACCGGGCAGGATGTCGTCCACATCGGTGAAGTAGCAGGCCGTCATGGCCAGCAGGTTGCGGTGGGTCTGCATCACACCCTTGGGTCGGCCTGTGGTGCCCGAGGTGTAGAACAGCGAGGCCACGTCATGCGGCGCGCGGTCGCATACGTCCATGGGCGTGTGGGCGACTGCGGCGCGGTATGCGTCGGAGCCAAAGACCAGCACCGCGTCCTGCGGCGCCCCGGCCTCGCGCACGGCGGGTGCCAGCGCTTCAGAGGTCAGCACCACGCGCGCGCCCGAGTCGGCCAGCACGTAGGCGAGTTCTTTGGCATGCAGCTTGTAGTTGACCGGCACCGACACGGCCCCCGCCCACAGGATGGCGTGCAGGGCCTCCAGGTATTCGGGCGCATTGGCGGCGTAGATGGCCACGCGGTCGCCCGGGGCCACGCCACAGCGTGTGCGCAGATGGGTGGCCAGCGCGGCGGTGCGGGCAGCCAGCGTGCCGTAGCTCCACAGCACCTGGTCGCCATGCAGCAGCGCGGGCTGGTGGGCGTACAGCAAGGCGCTGCGGCGCAGCAGGTGGGCGATGTTCATCGGGCGCGCTCCAGAATGCTCACGTAGTTGGCCACGGCCGAGCCGCCCATGTTGAACACGCCCGCCAGGGTGGCACCCGGCACCTGCAGGTCGCCCGCCTCGCCCATGAGCTGCATGGCCGACACCACATGCATCGACACGCCCGTGGCGCCGATCGGGTGACCCTTGGCCTTGAGCCCGCCCGACGCGTTGACAGGCAGGCGGCCGTTGCGCAGCACGGTGCCGTCTTCCAGCAGGCGGTGGCCCTGGCCTGCGGGCGCCAGGCCCATGGCCTCGTACGTGAGCAGCTCGGCGATGGTGAAGCAGTCGTGCACCTCCGCCAGCGACAGGTCGTGCACCGCGCACCCGGCCTGTTGCAGCGCCTGCTGCCAGGCGCGCCGGGGCCCCTCAAAGTCCACCACACGGCGGCGCGCCATGGGCAGGTAGTCGTTGACCTGCACCCGCGCCCGCAGGCGCACGGCGCGGGGGAAGTCGGCCATCGCATCATCGGCCGCCAGGATGACCGCCGCCGCGCCGTCAGACACCAGAGAGCAGTCCGTCTTGCGCAGGGGCGCGGCAATCATCGGGTTGCGGTCGGACACGGTGTTGCAGAACTCAAAGCCCAGGTCCTTGCGCATGTGGGCCCAGGGGTTGAGCGCGCCGTTGGCGTGGTTCTTGGCCGCGATGCGTGCCAGGGTGGCCGAATGGTCGCCATGCGCGGCAAAGTAGTCCTGCGCGATGGACGCAAAAATGCCTGGAAAGCCACCGGGCGGATCGCCCGCCTCGCCGGAGTAGCCGCAGTCACCCAGGATGCGCGTGGTCTCTGCGCCGGAGACAGCGGTCATCTTTTCGGCGCCGATGACGAGGGCAACCCGAGCGCGGCCGGCTTCGATCGCATCGCACGCGGCATAGAGGGCGGCCGAGCCCGACGCGCAGGCGTTCTCCAGCCGCGTGGCGGGCTTCCAGCGCAGGGCGTCGTCGCACTGCAGGGCCAGTGACGAGGCAAACACATCGGGCGTGAAGCCGCCGTTGAGGTTGCCCAGCCACACGCCATCCACCGCTGTGCCGTCGATGCCCGCGTGCTGCAGGGCCTCGCGGCCCGCGCGGGTGATGAGGTCTTCCAGGCCCATGCCGTCCAGCCGTCCAAACGGCAAATGTGCCCAACCCACGATCGCTACGCCCATGTCCATCCTCCGTTGATGTGCGCCACGACGGCGCGATGGCAAGCACTGTAGGCAAGCGATGGCCCTCCGCACAGTCGCCGAACTACCCAAGGGAAAACCCGAATCCCTGGCGCCACGCACAGCCCGCGCCATCAATCCCCCACACGCTGTGGCGTTGAAACCGCATTGCCTAGACTGCACCTAAGAACCTGTTCACAAGCCACCGCACAACACACTGCAAGCAGTGTGCAACCCCTCCCACCCCTTTTTTCTGCACGACGACCATGACCCTGGACCAGCAAAAATCCATCCTCACCATCGCCCTTCTGGCCGCATTTGCCGATGGAAACAAGGACGATGCCGAACGTGAAGAGATCCGCCGCATTGCCCAGTCGCTCGCGGGCGACGGGGGCGTGGCCGACCTGCCGCGCATCTACCAGGACGTGCTGCTGCAGCGCACCAGCGTGCAGGCCGCCGTGCAGGGTCTGAGCGAGCCCATGCACCGCCAGCTGGCCTACGAGATGGCTGTGTGCGTGTGTGATGTGGACGGCCGCCAGACCGCGGCGGAGCGCGAGTTTCTGACCCGCCTCAAGGCGGCCCTGCAGCTGGGCGACCCGCAGACGGCAGCGTTTGACCAGCAAGCCGATGCGCTGGTGGACGTGGCCGAAAAGGCCGTGCCGATGGCGGTGCCGGTGGCCACTGCTGCGGCAGCGCCCCTGGCCGCAGCAGTCGGTGCAGGTGCCTCGGACGCAGAGCTGGACAAATCCATCCTGAACTATGCGCTGCTCAATGGCGCGCTGGAGCTGCTGCCGCAGTCATGGGCGTCGATGGCCATCATCCCGCTGCAGGTGAAGATGGTCTACGGCATCGGCAAGGCCCACGGGGTGGAGCTGGACCAGGGCCACATCAAGGAGTTCATCGCTGCTGCCGGCGTGGGCATGACGTCGCAGTATCTGGAGCAGTTTGGTCGCAAGCTGCTGGGCGGCCTGCTGGGCAAGGTGACGGGCCGCACCATCGGCGGGCTGGGCGGCGCTGCCACAGGCATGGCGTTTTCGTTTGCCACCACCTACGCGCTGGGGCAGGTGGCCAAGCGCTACTACGCAGGGGGCCGGGTCATGAGCACGGCCATGCTGCGCGAGACCTTTCAGGGCCTGCTCACGCCCGCCAAGCAGCTGCAGACGCAGTACTTGCCACAAATTCAACAGAAGGCAGCGACGCTGGACGCGGGCCAGATCATGGCCCTGGTACGGGGCAAATAGCGAACGCTATCTAATTGATAGCTGCTTGAGCATATTCGACTAGCGCTTGCAGCCGATTTGACTCAAAACCCGTCCCACAGGCACGTAGTGGCCTGCTCGGACGCCCCGCAGCGCGCCACCACGCTGCGCGCACCCGTTGCCGCCGCGCAGCACCTTGCGATTCGGCAGGTAATACACCGCCCGGTGCATGACAGAATCCGACCATGCTCGACCACACGGATCCTGTCGCCTCCATCATCCCGGCCATGTCGCTCGATTCGCCGTCCGACAACGCCATGGCCGCCATGTCGCGCCTGGCCCTGGGGCCCGCGAACACGGACTACTACCTGAAGGTGTTCGAGCGCTTTGACGACACGGGTCGCACGACCACCACCTGGAACTGGGCCGCCTGCCTGTGCACCCTGAACTGGATGCTGTTTCGCCAGCTGTGGGGCGCTGCGCTGGTCTATGTGGCGGCGGCCGAGGGGCTGGCACTGATCGTGTTTGGCGTGGGCCGTTCGTTTTTGCACTGGCCCGTGGGCATCGAACTCGGGGTGCTGGGCGCCTTTGCGGTGCTGGCCTTTGCCGTGCCGGGGCTTTACGGCAACGCCATCCTGTACGCCGACATCCGCAAGCGCATTGCGCGCGCGCTGGCCGCGTCGCGCACCGTGCCGGAAGCCTGCGCGCTGCTCGAAAAGCAGGCCAGCTCGCGCAAGCGGCTGCAGGTGCTCGTGCTGGCAAACGTGGTGCTGGGCCTGGCCGCACTGATCGCCTACCTGGCGCTGTCCCCGTCGGACGTGAAGCCCCTGGCGCTGGAACCCGCCGTCACGGTGGCGCAGGCCACGGCAGCGGCCCAGGCGGCATCTGCCACCAAGCCCGTGGGTGCCTTGCCGGTGCCGGAGGCCGAAGGGGCACCCACACCGCCAACGCCAGCCCCTGAAGTGGCAACAGAACCACCGCCAGCGCCCACACCCGCGCCCCAGGCTGCTGCAGCAGCAGCCCCCAAGCCTGCGCTTGCGCCTGCACCTGTGGCGTCGGCACCTTTGGCTGTCGCGCCCGCTCCTGCCGCCACTGCCGTTCAAAAATCGGCCGAGCCCCCAGCTCCAGCACTGTCCGCATCGGCCACGGCCGCCCCTCCAGCCGCCAAGGCGTCCACACCCAAGCCAGCCACGCCAGCCGCATCGACCCGCGCACCGACGCCTGCGGCCAGCGCCACCGCTACCGCCCCTGCACGCCGGGATGCCGCCAGCCGCGCAGCAGCCCCCACCAAGCCCAAGACACCGGCGGCAGCAGCGTCCTCCACCGCCGACACCGCGCTGCCCACGGTGGGCTCTGCCCCGGGCTACTACATCAACGTGGGCCTGTTCGCCGAAGAAGCCAACGCCCGCAAGACGCAGGCGCGCTTGCTCAACGAAGGTCTGCCCGCGTTTCGCCAGGAGTTGAACAATTCCAAGGGACGCCGCATCCGCGTGCGGGTGGGGCCTTACGCCACCCGCGCCCAGGCCGATGCCGCGGCCGAGGCGATCCGCGCGATGGCGCTGGACGCCGTCGTCTTCAAGCAGTAGCACCCCCTGGACGCGGGGCGTAGCACTGTCCTACGCACGTGAATGCCCGACGCCGACGCAGGGTCGCCGAGTCTGCAGGTACGCTGAGCCCAGAGCAACTTTGGGCGTATGCACCATGACGCGAAAGACCTCCCCGCACCACAACGCCACCCGCCGGTGGGCCACCCTGGCCGCGGTGGCTGCGGGCGCACTGCTGCTGACGGGCTGTGCCCCTTGGCGCATGTGGACGGCCGCCGACCTGGCCCGCGATGCACGCCCCTACACCGCTCAGCCCCCGCAGCCGACGCGGCGTGTGCTGGTGGTGGGAGACAGCACCGCCGTGGGCACTGGTGCCGGCACCGCAGCAGACAGCCTGCCGGGGCGCATCGGCCAGGACCATCCCCAATGGCGCATCGACAACCTGGCGGCCAACGGCGCCAAATTTGGCGATGTGGTGCAGCAACTGGAGCGCGCTGGCGGCGGCTACGACCTGGTGCTGGTGCTGGCAGGAGGCAACGATGTGATCCGCTTCACGTCTGAAGACACGCTGCGCGACCACGTACAGCAGGCCGTGGCGCTCGCGCGCCAGAAGGGGCAGCAGGTGGTGCTGATGCCTTGTGGCAATGTCGGCCACGCGCCCTTTTTTGTGCCGCCCCTGTCGTGGGCCATGTCGCGCCGGTCCGAGGCACTGCATGCGCTGGTGCGGGAGGCAGCCAGCGCGCAGCAGGTGCACTACGTGCGCTTGCTCAAGCCGCGCGACCAGGACCCGTTCGTGACCCGCAGCCAGGAACTGAACGCCGCCGACGGCCTGCACCCCAGCAGCGCGGGCTATGCGGAGTGGTACCGCGAGCTGGTGGCTCAGGGTGCGCTGAACAGCCTCACGCCGTAGCCCCCGTTACCCGTCCGTTGACTCGCTACGGGACAGCCACTGCAGCACGGCATCGATGACCCACTGCGGGTCATCCAGGGGCAGGTCGTGCCCCGCCCACGGATGCGACTGCAGCGGCAGCCCCCAGGCCTGCGCAATGGCCTGCGAGCATTGGCGGGACACCAGGTGGTCCTTCTCGCTGCCCAGCAGCAGCACACGATCCACGGGTGCGGCCGCCGGCGCGCGGTACCGCGCGGCCGCCACCAGCTGGCGCAGGGCATTGTGGGCCGACACCGGCCGTTGCCTGCGCACAGCAGTCCACTGCGCCAACACGCCGGTAGCAGCGGATGGCGCGCTGCGGCTGGTGATTTGCCACACCACCTGCTCCGCAGCGTCCGCAGATCGCCACCGCCACGCCAGCCGCAGCAGCGGTGCGATGTTGTGCAGCTGCAGACGGTGCCAGAACGGGCTGAACGGGCGCAGGCTGGTGTTGATGAGCACGCAGCCCGCCACCTCGTGGGGCGCCACGCGCGCCCATTCGGTGGCCACCATCGCCCCCAGCGACATGGCCAGCAGGTGGTAGGGCGGCGCCACCGCACGCTGTGCCAGCTCTGCACGGCAGGCTTGCACAATGCCCTGCACCGACAGGGGCGACACCAGGCCATGGAACTCGCCATTGCCTGGCAGGTCGAGCGCCAGCACCTGGTCGCCCGGCACCGCTTGCGCAAAGCGCTCGCCAAAGGCGCCCCAGTGCGCGGCCTCGCGCGTCAGCCCACGCAGCAAGATCCATTGGCGTGGAGGGCGCACAGGCATCTCAGTACCACGCAGCCAGGGCATCGGCACGGCGCTGCGCACGCTGATCGGGCGCTGGCACCCAGCGTACGTGGCTGCAGGCCGCACGCGACAGAAAGTCCAGCAGCGACAGGTGCCGCCGCAGCACCCGCTGCTGGCGGTGGTTGATGAGCGGATTGAAGATGCCGTTGCGCGAGAACAGCTGGCGCGGGTTCTTCTTGATCCACAGCCACGAGCCCATCTCCAGCGTGAGCGGCAAGAAGGTGTGTGCGGGCACATCGCGGCAGGCCTGCAGGTACAGGTGGTCCCACAGATCGCCGTGGGCCAGGTACTGCGCGCTCTGCGGCTCGATGATGTACTGGTGGTTGCTGTGCGCCTGCAGAAAGATGTCTTGCAGCGCATGCAGCTCGGCCAGGTGCGGAATGGGCCGGCGCGTGTGGGCAAACGGGAACCACAGCCGGTCCTTGACCCCAAAGCCCGAGTGGCAGTCCAGCGCAATGCTGAACGGCCGCGCCAGCAGCTGCTGCGCCACCAAGTCGCACAGCGCCTGGCTCTCGGCCTCCATGGGCTCGCCCAGCCTGCCCCGGTACCAGGGCAGGCCCGCGCTCACGCGCTGCCCGCCAATGCCCCAGGGCACCGGGTCCACCGCGTCGACGGGCGCATTGCGCATCAGGTCCACACCGCGCGGGTTGGCGCGCGTGGCAGACCACATGCCGCCAGGGTTGACGATGGGCATGAAGACCAGGCGCACACGCTCCAGCTGCTGGTGCAAGGTGGTGTCCCACCGCAGCCGCATGACCACGTTTTGCAGGTAGGCAATGACCACCTCGGCACCAATGCGTTCCAGCCCATGCACGCCGCCAAAGAATCCGACGGCGGGCACGTCCAGCGCCGGGTTGCCCAACCCAATGGCGTAGATGGGAAATTGCGTGCCCGATGCCACAGACACCTGCTGGACGACCTGCACCTGCAGATGGGGCGCCCCCAGGTCCAGGATTTTTTCCAGCGCCGCAAGCTCGGGCAGCATGTTCAATGGGTGGGGGTAAGTCGGTGTGTGGGGCACGCCAGAGCACGTACCAGGCAGTGAGGATAGCGCCCGGGGCCCAGCACGGACAGCGCTGCGGCCAACCTGTGGGGTTTGCGCGAACCGACGCGAAACCGTCACACAAGGGCGCTACCTTGCCTGCAGTCACCACCCTTTGGAAGAGGCGCAACATGCTCTGGAAATTGTTCGGACTGCAGCGGCTGCTCGATGAGCTGTTCGATGAACGCGGGTGGCTGAGCCTGGACCTGCCCCGCACCACCGGCTGGGACCACGATGATGTACCCGCCATCGCGCAAGACTGAGGCCTACCGCTGGGCCATGGGCTGGGCGATGCTGGCCTGTGCACTGGCCTGGGGCGTGGTGGAGTTTCTGGCCCTGCAGCGCGCGCGCTGGCAGCTGTGGCGCGAGCGGCTGCACACGCCTGCCCACCACTAGCAAGATCGCCATGAGCGACCGGCTGCAGGACCTGCACGAAGAGGTGGCCAACAGTGCGCTGCACGGTGCTGCGCTGGTGGGCGCCTGCCTTGCCGTGCCACAACTGCTGCAATCAGCCCCCGCCGCGCATCCCGCAGCCATAGGGGGTGTGCTGGTGTTTATAGCCACCATGGCGCTGCTGTATGGCGCGTCCACCCTGTACCACGCGCTGCCGCCGGGGCGGGCCAAGCAATGGGCGCTGCGGCTGGACCATGCGGCGATTCACCTGTTCATTGCGGGCAGCTTCACCCCGTTTGCGTTGAGTGCGCCGGGCCACACGCACCATGTCACCGCCCTGGCCCTCGTCTGGCTCGCGGCCCTGGCGGGCTGCTGGCTGCAGCTGCGCACAAGGCGCACTGCGCCCTGGCTGTCCACGGCCTTGTATGTGGCGATGGGCTGGGTGGCGCTGCTGGCGGCCTTGCCCCTGATGGCCCATGTGCCCGCCGTGAGTGCCGCCTGGCTGGTCATCGGCGGGGCCGCGTACACGGCCGGTGTGGTGTTTTTTGTGATGGACGCCGTAGTGCGCTACGCCCACGCCGTGTGGCATGGCTGTGTCATCGCAGGCACGGGCTGTCATGTGATCGCGGTGCTGGGCCTGCAGACGGCAGCATAGCCACGCAGACAACAAGGGGGCGCAAAGCGCGCTCCTGCACCGACCTCGCGGGCCCTGCGCAAGCAGTTGGCACCGCACCCATGCGACGGCTGCAAACACCTGCGGCACGCAGGCCCTATCGCGTCTGGCGTTATCGCACCTAAAATCACGCAGGTCCTCGCCCGCAGAGGCAGGGCCCATCGTCATTCCAATCAACGAAAAAACATCATGGCAACTGCAAAGAAAACTCCCGCTCCCGCAAAGAAGGTGGCCGTCAAGGCCGCAGCACCCGCCGCCAAGAAGGCAGCACCTGCAGCCAAAAAGGCGGCTCCAGCCGCCAAGAAAGCAGCCGCTCCCGCCGCCAAGCCCGTGGCCGCTGCTGCCGCCCTGAAGCCCATCAAGGCTGCGTTCAACAAGACCACACTGGTCGCCCATCTGGCCGAACAGTCGGGTGTGGAGCCCAAGGCCGCTAAGGCCGTGCTGGCTGCGCTGGAAGCCGCCATCCTGGGCTCGGTGCACAAGAAGGGCTCTGGCGAGTTCACGCTGCCTGGCGTGCTCAAGATCGGCCTGCAGCAAGTGCCTGCCAAGAAAAAGCGTTTTGGCAAGGACCCGTTCACGGGGGAAGAGCGCTGGTTCCCCGCCAAGCCCGCCTCGGTCAAGATCAAGACCCGCGCCCTGAAGAAGCTCAAGGACGCAACCGCCTGATGCACCCAGCGCCGCAAGGCGCCTGCTTCAGCACCAGGGGCCGCGAGGCCCCTTTTTTCTTTTGGGGGAACCCGCAAGGGTGCGCGACGACGCCTCCCCTACACGCCCTGGGCCCCGCGCAATCAGGCCCTGATGACCCCTGGCGCTTCAGGATGGGCATACAAAGCCTGCACCGCCGCCGCACGGCGTGACAGTACCGCCCCCTGATTGATGTAGCCCTTGTCGGTGATCTCCCCGGCGTCTGCATCAGGCGCCATGTCCATCACCATGGCCCGTGTGGGGCATTGCGAAGACCCGGCGCCCGCATCGCGGCGCGCGCGCATCACGGCCTGCAATGCCTGCTCCAGCCGCTCAGCGTCGGCCGCACCGGCCGCAGACGGGAACACCAGCATGCCCACCTCATCGCGGTCATGCCCGGTGAGCACGATGTCCTGGACCAGCGGCGCCAGTTGCGACACCAGCTCCACCCGCAACGTGCCCACCGACACCCAGCTGCCGCTGGACAGCTTGAAATCCTCCGCCACGCGCCCGTTGAAGACCACGCCTTTGTCTGGCTGCTCCGCGTCCACCAGATAGCCCGCGTCGCCGATGCGGTAGAACCCCTCGTGATCGAACGCAGCCGCCGTTTCGCGCGGCGCATTGCGGTAGCCTGCAAACACCGACACGCCACGAACCCGCATCTCCAGCTTGCTGCCGTTGGGCACCAGCTTCAGCTCCAGCCCTGGCAAGGGTGCACCAATACAGCCCGCGCCTTCAAGGTGCCAGTGCGCGGTGGTGACGGCCGGCGCTGTCTCTGTGGATCCCCACGATGTCGTGAGCCACAGCGGCTGGGCGGGGCGCACGCGCCGCGCAACGGCCTGCAGGCGCTGCCAGGTCGATGGAGCCAGCGCCGCCGCCGCATAGAAGGCCAGCCGCATGCGCGCCAGCACGTCGGCGGCCAGACGGTCGTCGGCCTCCAGAAACGGCAGCAGCATGTCAAAGCCCCGAGGGACGTTGAACAGCATGGTGGGCTGTACCTCGCGCAGGTTGCGCACCGTCTTGTCGATGAGCCCCGGCACCGGCCGCCCCTCGTCGATGTAGAGCGTGCCGCCGTGGCACAGCACCATGTTGAGGTTGTGGTTGCCGCCAAAGGTATGGCTCCAGGGCAACCAGTCCACCAGCACTGGCTTTTCATGCTCCAGAAAGCGCCACGCCTGGGCCATCATCTGCTGGTTGGCGCAGAGCATGCGGTGGGTGTTGATGACCACCTTGGGCCGGCCGGTGGAGCCGGAGGTGAGCAGGTATTTGGCATGGTCATCGGGCAGCAGCGCCTGCATGGCCTGCTGCACCTGGGGTGTCTCCTGCCCGGCGAGCAGATGCTCCCAAGGCAGGGCACCCGGACACGTGGAGGCGTTGCGGCTGAACACCCGCACGGCATCGCTGTCCCAGCCTTGCAGGGCTGCCGCATAGACGCTGGCATCGGACGCATAGACCAGGCTGGGCTCCAGCACCGACAGCATGCTGTGCAGGCGGCTGGGGTCCTGGGAGCGCGCATACGCGCTCGACAGCGAGCAGGGAGTGATGCCCACATGCATGGCTGCCAGCATGAGCACCGCATGGTCCACCGCGTTGTCGGACAGGATGGCAATCGGCCGCCCGGCGGGTAAGCGCAGGTCCAGCAGCGACTGCGCCACGGCGCCCACCTGGCGGCGCAGCTGGGCATAGGTCAGGCTGCGCCAGCCCTCTGCGCTGTCGCTCCGCTCGGCCAGTGCCAGGGCCTCTGGCGTCTCTTTGGCCCAGCGCTCCAGCCATTCCCCCACACAGCGGGCATAGGGTTGCAGCGCCATGGGAGAGCGCAGCGTGAAAGAACCATCGTCAAACTGGGTGCGCACAGCGCGCGCCGGGGCAATCTGGCGCTCGTCATCAAGAAAGGCTGGGTACATGGTGGGTTCTCGGGAGCGATGGAGGTACAAACACTGAGGCGCGATGCCTCAGGCATCGAGATCAGGGTCGGGTTGGCCGAGCAGCCCTGACGCCTGTTTGGCACGCAACAGCTCGATGAGCAAGGCATCTCGCGCACGGGCCAGATCGCTGGCCTGCCTGTCACCCAGCGCCTGCGCCACACCTTCGGTCACCTGGCGCTGCAAGGCTTCGGTCATGGACGGGGCGCCCAGGTCCTTCCACCAGCTTTCGATGGGGCCACCCAGGTGGGCCAGCAGGTGGGCAATGCCACCGTCGCCGCCCGACAGGTGCAGGTTCATGAACGGTCCCATCAGCGCCCACCGCAAGCCAGGGCCCTGCGAGATGGCGGTGTCGATGTCTTCCACGGTGGCCACGCCCTGGTCCACCAGGTGGAAGGCCTCGCGCCACAGAGCGGCCTGCAAGCGGTTGGCAATGTGCCCCTTGATCTCGCGCCGCACCTGGATGGGACGCTTGCCGATGTGGGCATAGAACGCCATCGCATCAGCCACCGCCTGGGGCGTGGTGCGCTCGCCGCCGCCCACTTCGACCAGCGGGATCATGTGCGGCGGATTGAACGGGTGGCCCAGCACCACGCGCCCGGGGTGCGCGCAATCCTTCTGCATGTCCGTCACCGCCAGCCCCGAAGAACTGGAGGCCAGCACCACATGCGCCGGGGTCGCTGCATCCATGCGGCGGAACAGGCCCACCTTGAAGTCGAGTCGCTCGGGCCCGTTCTCCTGCACAAAGTCGGCCTGCGCCAGAGCATCTTCCAGCCGCACATGAAAGTGCAGGCGCTCCTGGCTTGCCCCCGAGGCCAGCCCCTGCTGCGCCAGCGCCACCCAATGCGCGGCGACGGCGTCCCGCAGTCGCTGCTCGGCCCCTGGCGACGGGTCGGTGGCATGCACGTCCAAACCCCGTGCCAGAAAGTACGCGGCCCAGCTCGCGCCAATGGTGCCAGTGGCCACCACAGCCACGCGCTTCACGGTGTGTGCCATGGGGAACCTTTCAGGACTCTGCCGTGAAGCCGACCTTCTTCACCAGCGGGCCCCAGCGCTCATATTCGGTCTGTTGCGAGGCCAGCATCTCCGCAGGCGTAGAGCCCTTCGCGATGAGCCCCACCACGGCCAGGCTGTCCATGACGGCCTTGTCCTTGATCGCTGCGTTGATGGCGGCGTTGGCGGCAGACACCACGGCTGCTGGCGTGCGGGCCGGGGCGTAAAAGCCAAACCATTCCTCGGTCGTGAGTTCTGGAAAGCCCTGCTCTGCAAACGTGGCGACCTCAGGCGAAAACGGAGAGCGCGCCTGGCCTGAGGTGGCGATCAGCCGCAGCTTGCCCGCCTTGTGGTTAGGAATGAAGTCTCCGCTGGGCGTGACCATCGACGCGATCTGCCCGCCCACCACATCGGTTACGCCCGGGATGGAACCGCGGTACGGCACATGCTTGAGGTCCACGCCGTTGTTCAAGCCCAGCAGCGCACCGATGAAGTGTGGCGTCGAGCCTGCAGCGGGTGAGCCGTAGTTCGCCTGCCCGGGGTTGGCCTTGGCCCAGGCCAGAAAGTCCTTCACCGTCTTGACGGAGGCAGGCACTAGCGGCCCCACAGCCAGACCATGGTGCATGACGGCGCCGATGGACACCGGCACAAAGTCCTTGGCCGGGTCGTAGCTCAGGCGGCTGTAAATGTGCGGGTAAATGGACGTGCACGAAAACGGCGACAGCGTGAGCACGCTGCCATCGGCGGGCGCCCCCTTGAGCGACTCCAGCGCGATGCGGCCGCCCGCGCCGGGCTTGTTTTCCACCACCGCGGGGTTGCGGGTGTAGGGCGATCCCGCCAGCTTCTCGCCCACCCTGCGCGCCACGCTGTCGCCCGCGCTGCCTGCGGGAAAGCCGTAAAAGATCTTGACCTGGTCGATGGTCTGCGCCCAGGCGGCCAGCGGCGACAAGGCCCCCAGCACAGAGGCGCAACCAACGTGGTGCATGAACTGGCGGCGGGTGTGCATCATCATGTGTCTCCTGTGGATGGAGCAGTCATTATTTTTTGACGCCCTTGCACATTCAGTCATCGCGATGACATTTGGACTCAGGGAATACGCGCACGCGCCTGTACAGCACACAGTGGCGCAGGAGACACTCTCACCATGTTGGTCAAACTGGCGCCCCCTACCCTCACCGATCTGCTGCTGCACTCTGCCTGGTTCCCGGCCCTGGACAGCGCCGCCCAGCAGCGGGTGATGGACGATGTGCGCGAGGTCGAAGTGCCCCAGGGCGGCGCGCTGTGCCGGCGCGGCCACACCCCCGTGCACTGGTATGGCGCCATCGAGGGGCTGCTGAAGTGGACGGTGACCTCCGGCGATGGCCGCTCGGTCACGCTCGGCGGACTGTCGGCGGGAAGCTGGTTTGGCGAGGGCACCTTGCTGCGCGGCACGCCGCGCACGGCCGACGTGATCGCACTGCGCCCCAGCCGCGTGGCGCTAGTGCCGATGGAGACCTTTGAATGGCTGCACGCTACGCAGCGCAGCTTTGACCACTTTCTACTGCGCCAGATCAACGAGCGCATGCACTGGTTTCTGGGCAACTTCACGGCCCACCATCTGCTCGATACCGACAGCCAGGTGGCCCGTGCACTCGCCGGCCTGTTCCACCCCTGGTTGCACCCGGGCAGCGACACGCACCTGCAGGTGTCGCAGGAAGAGATTGCCAACCTCTCGGGCGTGTCGCGCCAGCGCTGCAACGCGGCGCTGAAGCGGCTGCAGGCAGCGGGCCTGTTGGAGATTGAATACGGCGGCATCACCGTCACCGACCTGGAAGGACTGCGGCGCCAGGTGGAATAGCGCTTTCGCTTGGACTCGCTGGGGCACGGGCTATTGCCCTGCCACCGCCCCGTCCGCAGCTATGCAGGAGTGTGGTGCGCTTGGATGAAGGCAACCGCAGCGGCCACCACCGCGTCAGGCTGGTCGCGGTGCGGAGAATGCGCGCAGTCCGGCAGCTCCAGCAGCCGGGTCCCCGGCACGCGTTGGGCAATGCCCCGGATTTGCGCTAGGGTGCCGTACTCGTCGTCACAGCCCTGGATGGCCAACACGGGTGCGCCGATCTTGGCAACCTCGGGCTCGATGTTCCATGTGCGAAAGGCTGGGTCCAGCCAGATACGGTTCCAGCCCCAAAAGGCGGAATCCACATCGTCGTGGTAGCGCCCCAGCTTGTGGCGCAGATCGGTCTGTTCGTAGGCCTCCCGCGCGCGTTCGATGTTTTGCACCGTCACGTCTTCCACAAAGATGTGCGGCGCCATCACCACCAGACCTTGCACGCGCTGCGGCCAGCGTGCAGCCAGCAACAGGGCAATCGATGCGCCGTCGCTGTGGCCGAAGAGCCAGGCGGCTTCCTGCACGCCCAGTGCATCGAGGAATGCGGGCACCACCTCGTGTGCCTGCTGGTGCATGAAGTCCACGCCCCACACCTCGTCCGCGCGCCGGGGTGTGGACCGGCCATAAGCAGGGCGAGAGAACACCAGCCCCCGAAACCCACCCGCATCGCACAGCTGGCGTGGGAAGTCCTTCCACATCGCCACAGAGCCCAGGCCCTCATGCAGGAACACCACCAAGGGGGCAGTGCAGCGCTCGGGGGCTATCCACTGGTACTCGATATGGACCATGCGGTTGCGCCAGCGCACTGGCACATGCTCAGTGCGCCCCACGGGGCTGGGTGCAACGCCGTTGGCACTCACGCCCGCTGCTCCCGCTCGCGCAGCCGAAAGCGCTGGATCTTGCCGGTGGCCGTCTTGGGCAGCTCGGGCAAGAATTCGATCAGACGCGGGTACTTGTAGGGCGCCAGGCGTTCCTTCACAAAGGCCTTGAGTTCATCCGGTGTGACCGCCTGGCCGTCCTTGAGCACCACAAAAGCCTTGGTCTTGGTCAAGCCGTCGGCGTCCTGCGTGCCGACCACGGCTGCCTCCAGCACGGAGGTATGCTGCATCAGCGTGGCCTCCACCTCGAAGGGGGACACGTAAATGCCGCTGACCTTGAGCATGTCGTCGCTGCGCCCGGCGTAGGTGTAGTAACCCTCGGCATCGCGCACATATTTGTCGCCGCTTTTGGTCCACGCGCCCTGGAATGTCTCGCGGGTCTTGGCGCGGTTGTTCCAGTACATCAGCGCAGCGCTGGGGCCCTGGATGTAGAGGTCGCCAATCTCGCCCTGCGCCACCTCGCTGCCGTCTTCGCCGCGCAGGGATATCTCGTAGCCCGGCACCGGTTTGCCCGTGGTGCCGTAGCGCACATCGCCAGGGCGGTTGGACAGGAAGATGTGCAGCATCTCTGTCGAGCCAATGCCATCGATGATGTCGCAACCGAAATGGTCCTTGAAGCGCTGTGCGATCTCGGCCGGCAGCGCCTCGCCAGCAGACGAGCACATGCGCAGCGCCACCGCACTCTGGGAAGGCAGGCGAGGCGAGGCCAGCATGCCGGCAAAACCGGTGGGCGCCCCAAAGAACACCGTGGGCTGGTGGCGCGTCCAGCGCTCGAACGTGGCGTCTGGCGTGGGTCGCTCCGCCATCAGCACCACTGTGGCGCCCACTGACAAAGGGAAGGTCAGGCTGTTGCCCAGCCCATACGCAAAGTAGAGCTTGGCAGCCGAAAAGCACACATCCTTGTCGGTCAGGCCCAGCACCGCCTTGCCATACAGCTCGGCCGTCCACCACAGGCTGCCCTGCGTGTGCACCGTGCCCTTGGGCTTGCCCGTGGAGCCCGAGGAATAAAGCCAGAACCCAGGCTCGTCCGGGCCGGTGCGGGCGGGCGCAGTCAGCGCGGAGGTGCTGGCGATGGCGACCTGCATGTCCACTGCCCCTGCAGCCAAAGTGCCCTGCGGCTGCGACACCACGCAAGCACGCACCTCATGGTGGGGTGCCAGGGCCAACGCCTCGTTCAGCACCGGCAGCAATGCGCCGGAGACCAGCGCCGCCTGCGCGCGGCAGTGCGTCAGCATGTAGGCGTAGTCGTCGGGCTTGAGCAGGGTATTGACCGCCACCGGCACCACACCCGCGTACAGGCACCCCAGAAACGCCACCGGCCAGTCGCTGGTGTCCAGCATCAGCAGCAGCACGCGCTCCTCGCGCCGCACGCCAGTGTTGGCCAGCACCGCCGCCAGCCGCCGTGCGCAGTCTTCCAGCGCGCTGTAGCTCAGGGTCCCCCGGTCATCGATGTAGGCGATGCGGTCACCCCGCGTGCGGTTGAGAGCAAACAGATGCTCTGCAAAATTGAACTGTTCCGGAAGGCTGTTCATGGGGTGTCTCCGTCGCGATGGTGTTGTCGTTTGGGGGTGGGGCTGAGGGGTCAGCAGCCCAGCGCCGCGAGCACTTCTGGGCTGGCCTGCACCGCACTGCGCTGGTGGTAGAAGTCCAGCGCCCGCAAGCCGCCCAGCTCGGCACCACCACCAGCCCGGCCGGGCCCGCCATGCAGCGACATAGGCATGACATTGCCGTGGCCCGTGTGCGCAGTGGCCACTGCCGGCGTCACCACATGCACACGGCCATTGCTCGCAGCCAGCGCAATGGCGGCCTGGGCCAGGGCCTTGTCGTCGGAGCCATAGAGCGAGGTCACCAGCGAGCCCTGGCCACGCTGCGCAAGGGCCAGCGCATGGGGCAGGTCGTTGTAGGGCAGCAAGGTGGCCACCGGTCCAAAAACCTCCACGTCATGAACGATGGAGGCCTTGTCGGCATCGCGCGCGCCCAGCATCACCGGGCCGACGCAGGCGGCCACTGCAGGGTCGGCATCGACCAGCGGCCGCGTTCGGCCGTCATACACAAGGTCGGTATGGCCCCCCAGGGCGGCAATGCCTGCCTGCACCCCATCGAACTGGGCGCGGCTGACCAGCGAGCCCATGCGCACTTCCGGGTTGCGGGGGCTGCCCACCACCACGCGGGCCAGCTGGGCGCTGACAGCCTCCGCCACCGCAGCGTACGACGCAGCGGGGACGAGGATGCGGCGGATCGCGGTGCACTTCTGGCCGGACTTGACGGTCATCTCACGGACGACTTCGCGCACCAGCAAGTCAAAGGCGGCGCCGCCCGGCTCTGCGTCGGGCATCAGTAGCGCGGCATTGAGGCTGTCCGCCTCGATGTTGGCGCGCACCGAACGCTGCGCCACCGCCGGATGCGCGCGGACAACGCCCGCCGTCTCGGCAGAGCCGGTGAACGACATCACATCAAAGGGTTGCAGCGCATCCATCAGGCCCGCCGAGCTTCCCGCGATGATCGACAGCGCGCCGGCGGGCAACACCCCCGCGTTCACCACGTCCTGCACCATGCGCTGGGTCAGCCACGCCGTGGATGTGCCGGGCTTGACGATGACCGGCATGCCCGACAACAAGGCGGGCGCGGCTTTTTCCCACAGCCCCCAGGCGGGAAAGTTGAACGCGTTGATGCACAGCGCCACCCCTGGCCTCGGCACCTGCAGGTGCTGCGACTGAAAGACCGGTTCCTTGCCCAGCCTGACGGCATCCCCGTCACGCAGCACGCGCACATCGCCCAGCGCCTCACCCCATTTGGCGTATTGGCCGAGCGTGAAGATGCCGCCGTCGATGTCCACCGCAGAGTCCGTCTTGACGGTGCCGGAATTGGCGGTGGCGATGTCGTAATAGCTGTCGCGGTGCGCCTGCAGCACCTTGGCGACCGCGCCGAGCATGGCGGCCCGCTCACGATAGGTGGCAGCGCGTAGCTCAGCTCCCCCCTGTTCGCGGGCAAACGCAAAGGCCTCGGGCAGATTCAACCCCGTGGCGTCCACCCGCACCAGGGCGGTGCCCAGCACAGGATCGCGCAGCTCAGTGCCAGGCCCCGTTCCGTGTTGCCAGCGGCCGGCAACGTGGTTGGCGAGCAATTCAATCATGCAGGCGTTCTTTCAAAGCAAGAGGGTCCATGGGGGGAGCAGCGCAGGCGCCAGCCCTAGCGTGTGAACTGGATCTGCCCCTCGGGCAACAGGTACAAAACCAGCGCCCTGCCGCGCGCCACCGTAGGGTGGTGGGCACTGCCGGGCGGGTAGACGCACCAGCCGGCAGGGTGGCCGTCAAACAACGCATCGCCCTCCAGTGGCATGATCAAATCGATTTCGCCCTGCGGGTGGGTGTGGTGGGGGCCAGCAATGTTTTGCATGTCCACCACGTCCACAGAAAACCGGTGCAAGGCATCTTCGGGCTTGAACACACGGCCATAGCGGATGCCGCCGCCTTCGCGTTCACACAGCCCGCCTTCACGTGCGCCCTGAATGCACGCCTCCCGCAAGCGCTGGTAGGTCGCACTGGTGGGGCCGTGCGCGGTGTTCAGCCATTGCGCCAGAGCGGCATCCAGGGGTTTGCCAGCGAGCTGGGCGGTCACATCAACCAGGGCTTGGTGAAATGCAGTTTTGTCGGACATGGGCAGTGGGTGCAGCTAGAGTCGGGGCCCAATCTGCACCGTTTTTGATCCACCGCCTTGCGCGCATCCAAAACATGCAGTATTTTGCCAATTTATGAACCATAGTTATCTCAAAGATCCATGTCAAGCACTATAGTGCATGAATGGCGTTTTCCCTGAGAAGACCAGGGCGCTCCATGAAAAGGATGGGTATGAATGAAACAGAAACGGCGGGGCTGCTGGCCCCCGCCTCCGCGCAGGAGGGTGCGCCGCCATCGGCCGAGGAGCCCAAGAACCCCCTGCTGGTGGCGCTGGGCGAGCGCGTTCGCAACCTGCGTGCGCAGCGGGGCCTGACCCGCAAGGCAGTGGCCGTGGCTGCCGATGTGTCGGAGCGCCATCTGGCCAACCTGGAGTACGGCACCGGCAACGCCTCCATCCTGGTGCTGCAGCAGGTGGCCCATGCCCTGCACTGCTCGCTGGCGGAGCTGGTGGGTGACTTCACGACGCAATCGCCCGAATGGCTGCTGATCCGCGAATTGCTGGAACACCGCAGCGAGCCCGAACTGCGCCGCGCGCGCCTGGCGCTGCACGAGCTGCTGAGCGGAGGGCACAACGACACCGCAAGGCACCGCCGCATCGCGCTGGTGGGTCTGCGGGGGGCTGGCAAATCCACCCTAGGGCCTTTGCTGGCGCGCGAGCTGGACGTGCCGTTCATTGAACTGAGCCGCGCCATCGAGGCCCTCGCCGGGTGCAGCGTGCGCGAAATCCACGACCTGTACGGCACCACCGCCTACCGCCGCTACGAGCGCAGGGCGCTGGAAGAAACGATACAGATCCACAGCGAGGTGGTCATTGCCACGCCGGGCGGCATTGTGTCGGACCCCGCCACTTTCAACGAGCTGCTGGCCCACTGCACCACCGTGTGGTTGCGGGCCGCGCCCGAGGAACACATGGGGCGCGTGGTCGCCCAGGGCGACATGCGCCCGATGGCCGCCAGCAAAGAGGCCATGGACGATCTCAAGCGCATCCTGGACGGGCGCGCTGCTTTTTACTCCAAGGCCGAAATCACGGTAGATACCTCCGGCCAGACGCCCGAGCAAAGCCTGCAAGCCCTGAGTGCCAGTGTGCGCAAGGCCATGGCCCGGGCGGCGTAAAACCCCGCACTCCCCCTGAGCGGCTGCAGCCCGGACACGGGCGCCGCAGCGCCCACGCCCACGCCCATCCCGGCACCGCACAGCGCCACCGCCACGGTGGCCTGTGCAGTTCGCCCCCTCACACCCCTGCGCAACCCTCAGCGACGCTGCACATCCGCCCGACTGCCATCGGCAAAAAAATGCATTGACATACCGAACAACATGCATGATGATGCACATCAATAACAAGTCATAAGCACTATATTGCATTAATTCTCCACGGAGACCTCATGGCAGACCTCACCCACGTTCCCGAACGCGTTGACTACCGCACTGATCCCACGCAGTACCGCCACTGGACCTTGTCGGTCGAGGGTGCCATTGCACGGCTGTCCCTTGACATTGCGGAGGACGGCGGGATTCGTCCTGGCTACAAGCTCAAGCTCAACAGCTACGACCTGGGGGTGGACATTGAGCTGCATGACGCGCTCAACCGCATCCGCTTCGAGCACCCCAGCGTGCGCAGCGTCATCGTCACCAGTGGCAAGGACCGCATCTTCTGCTCG
Organism: Acidovorax sp. GW460-11-11-14-LB4; assembly: GCF_059423685.1. Lineage (NCBI taxonomy): Bacteria > Pseudomonadati > Pseudomonadota > Betaproteobacteria > Burkholderiales > Comamonadaceae > Acidovorax > Acidovorax sp. GW460-11-11-14-LB4. The sequence continues at coordinate 55,223 of NZ_JBWKYJ010000016.1, forward strand.
GGCGCCAACATCTTCATGCTGGGGGTATCCAGCCACGCCTGGAAGGTCAACTTCTGCAAGTTCACCAACGAAACGCGCAACGGCATTGAAGACTCCTCCAAACACTCAGGCCTCAAGTTCATTGCGGCCGTGAATGGCGCCTGTGCAGGCGGCGGCTACGAGCTGGCACTGGCGTGCGATGAAATCATCCTGGTCGATGACCGGTCGTCTGCCGTATCGCTGCCCGAAGTGCCTTTGCTGGGCGTACTGCCCGGCACCGGTGGGCTGACACGCGTCACGGACAAGCGCCGCGTGCGGCACGACTTGGCCGACATCTTCTGTACCAGCGTGGAGGGTGTGCGTGGCCAGCGCGCGGTGGACTGGCGCCTGGTAGACCGTATTGCCAAGCCCGCGCAATTTGCAGCCACGGTGCAAGAGCGCGCCACTGCCCATGCGCAGACAAGCACCCGCCCCAGCGGCGCACAAGGCATTGCCCTGCCCCGCGTGGAGCGGCAGGACCATGCCGACGGCATGCGCTACCAGCACGTGACGGTGGACATCGACCGCGCACGGCGCACAGCCACGCTGTGCATCAAGGCACCTCAAGGGGCGCAACCCGCAGACACGGCCGCCATTGAAGCAGCGGGCGCCGCCTGGTGGCCGCTGGCACTGGCCCGCGAGCTGGACGACGCCATCCTGAACCTACGCACCAACGAACTGGACATTGGCACCTGGCTGCTGAAGACAGAAGGGGATGCGCAGGCGGTGCTGGCCAGCGATGCCATCTTGCTCGCGCATCAGGACCACTGGCTGGTGCGCGAGACCATCGGTGCGCTGCGACGTACGTTTGCCCGTCTGGATGTGTCCTCACGCAGCCTCTTCGCGCTGATCGAGACGGGATCGGCTTTTGCCGGCACCCTCGCAGAACTGGCCTTAGCGGCAGACCGCACCTACATGCTGGCCCTGCCCGACGCGCCAGAGCAGGCCCCAACGCTCACCCTGAACGCATTCAACTTTGGCCTGCTGCCCATGGTGAATGACCAAAGCCGCTTGCAGCGCCGCTTCTATGAAGAGGCGGGCCCGCTGGAAGCGGTCCGCGCTGCCGCGGGCCGGCCGCTGGAAGCAGACAGCGCACTGGCGCTGGGCCTGGTCACGGCAGCCCCCGACGACATCGACTGGGCCGACGAAATCCGTATCGCCATTGAAGAACGCGCCGCCATGTCGCCCGATGCGCTGACCGGCCTGGAGGCCAACCTGCGCTTTGCCAGCAGGGAGAACATGAACACCCGCATCTTCGGGCGCCTGACCGCGTGGCAGAACTGGATCTTCAACCGCCCCAACGCCGTGGGCGAGAAGGGCGCGCTCAAGGTTTACGGCACCGGCCAGAAGGCCGGGTTTGACCAGACGCGCGTCTGACCCCCTGCCCTGCATTCGATTTCCATCCAGAGGAGCACCCCATGAGCAGCATCAACTACAGCGAGAAGATTCCCAACAACGTGAACCTGGGCGAAGACCGCACGTTGCAGCGCGCGCTAGAAGGCTGGCAGCCCAACTTCATCAACTGGTGGGACGACGTGGGTCCCGAGGGCTCCACCAACCATGAGGTCTATCTGCGTACCGCCGTGAGCGTGGACCCGAACGGCTGGGCCCAGTTCGGCCACGTGAAGATGCGCGACTACCGCTGGGGCATCTTTTTGAACCCAGGCGACAGCAACCGCGAGATCCACTTTGGCGACCACAAGGGCGAAAAAGCCTGGCAGGACGTGCCCGGCGAGCACCGCGCCAATCTGCGCCGCATCATCGTGACCCAGGGCGACACGGAGCCTGCCTCGGTCGAGCAGCAGCGCCACCTGGGCCTGACAGCGCCCAGCATGTACGACCTGCGCAACCTGTTCCAGATCAATGTGGAAGAGGGCCGCCACCTGTGGGCCATGGTGTACCTGCTGCACAAGCACTTCGGCCGCGACGGCCGCGAGGAGGCCGAAGCGCTGCTGCAGCGCCAGTCCGGCGACGAGAACAACCCGCGCATCCTGGGCGCGTTCAATGAAAAGACGCCGGATTGGCTGGCGTTTTTCATGTTCACCTACTTCACTGACCGTGACGGCAAGTTCCAGCTCTCGGCCCTGGCAGAGAGCGCTTTTGACCCGCTGGCGCGCACCACCAAGTTCATGCTGACCGAAGAGGCCCACCACATGTTTGTGGGCGAAAGCGGCATCTCGCGTGTGCTGTCGCGCACCGCACAGGTGATGAACGACCTCAAGACCGACGACCCTGCCAAGGTGCGTGCTGCTGGCGCCATCGACCTGCCCACCGTCCAGCGCTACCTCAACTTCCACTACAGCGTGACCATCGACCTGTTCGGCGCCGACCAGTCGAGCAACGCCGCCACGTTCTACAGCTCGGGCCTCAAGGGTCGCTACGAAGAAGGAAAACGCACGGACGATCATGTGCTCAAGGGCCAGACGTACAAGGTGCTGGAGGTCAAGGACGGACAGCTGCTGGAAAAAGAAGTGCCCATGCTCAACGCGCTGAACGAAGTGCTGCGCGACGACTTCATCAAGGACTCCATGGCGGGCGTGGGCCGTTGGAACAAGGTGCTGGAGAAGGCGGGCGTCCCCACCCGCCTGGTGGTCCCCCACAAGGCCTTCAATCGCCAGATCGGCGCGCTGGCGGGCATCAAGATGTCGCCCGACGGCCGCGTGGTGAGCGAGGCAGAATGGACCGCACGCAAGGCCGAATGGCTGCCCACGCCCGAAGACTTCGCGTTTGTGGCGTCGTTGATGGGCCGTGTGGTCGAGCCGGGCAAGTTCGCCGGCTGGATCGCGCCCCCCGTCATGGGCATCAACCGCCAGCCGGTGGATTTTGAGTACGTGCGTTTTAATTGATCGCCGCTGAGTTGCCCGTGCCGCATTCGCCCCTGGCAAGATGGCACGAGCGGCCCGGCGAAGCGGGCTCTGCGTTGTGGCACACCGAATGCCTCCACTGTATGCAAGGTCCCAGCACTGGTAGCCGGATATTGCTCGAAGAATGAATATGGACACCCACACGCTGATCGACAACGGCATCCTGAAGCAGCATCTGATCGACCCGGAGATCTGCATTCGCTGCAACACCTGCGAGGCCACCTGTCCGGTCAACGCGATCACGCACGACGACAACAACTACGTGGTGCGAGCCGATGTGTGCAACGGCTGCATGGCCTGCATCTCGCCCTGCCCCACGGGTTCCATCGACAACTGGCGTGCGGTGCCAGTGGCTCGCGCCTACACCGTTGAGGAACAGTTCAGCTGGGAAGAACTGCCGGGCGAGCTTGCCCCCCATGAACTGGTCGCAGCAGGCGGAGAGCCCGCCACAGAGGTAACGGCGCTGCAGCAAGCCCCCGAAGCGCCTGCTGAGCCGGGCACGCAGGTGTTTCGCTCCGCCCAGTACGGAGCCACGGTACCGCCCTGGTCTGCAGCCCATCCCTACACCAATCTTTTTCCGCCCAAAAACCCGACCACGGCCACCGTGGTCGGGAACTTCAATTGCACCGAGGCGGGTTATGAGAGCGAGACCCACCATGTGATGCTCGATTTCGGCAGCATGCCGTTCCCCGTGCTGGAAGGGCAATCGATTGGCATCATCCCGCCGGGCGCCGATGCGCTGGGCAAACCCCATCACGCGCGCCAATACTCGGTGGCCAGCCCGCGCAACGGCGAACGCCCCGGCTACAACAACTTGGCGCTGACCGTGAAGCGCGTGACCGTGGACCACGATGGCAACCCTGTGCGAGGCGTTGCCTCCAACTACGTTTGCGATCTGAAGGTAGGCGACAAGGTGCAGGTGGTGGGGCCGTTCGGCAGCAGCTTCCTCATGCCCAACCATCCGCGATCGCACATCGTGATGATCTGCACCGGCACCGGCAGCGCTCCCATGCGCGCCATGACCGAGTGGCGGCGCAGGCTACGCAACAGCGGCAAGTTTGAGGGCGGCAAGCTCTTGCTGTTCTTCGGCGCACGCACGCAGCAGGAACTGCCCTACTTCGGCCCCCTGCAAAGCCTGCCCAAGGATTTCATCGACATCAACCTGGCTTTCTCACGCACGCCCGGGCAGCCCAAGCGCTATGTGCAAGACCTGATGCGCGAGCGCGCCGCCGACCTGCTGGCCTTGCTGCGCGATGACAACAGCCACTTCTACGTCTGCGGCCTCAAGGGCATGGAAGAAGGCGTGGTGATGGCGCTGCGTGACATCGCCCAGGAGGCGGGGCTGAGCTGGGACGCCCTGGGTGGGACGCTTCAGCGCGAAGGGCGACTGCATCTGGAGACGTACTGAGGCGGGAATGGCATCGACCTGAGCCAAAATCAAGCCATGGCGTCCCCCAAAAAGGCCCATTGGCAGGGCCTCGGGGCGCTGCATGGAGCCCTTTCCCTTGTGTAACAGCTGCAACGCCGGAGGCTGACTGGCAGACTGGTCTGTCGTTCCTGCGAAAATAGCGGGCTTTGCCTTCGGGAGGACTCCCTCCCCCGATGCACGCGCCGCCGGACCGTCCCGCTCGGCCGTGCCCACCCAGTGCACAGCCTTCGCGGGATGACCCAACACCACCGACTCAACAGCTCACGCCTCGTGGTCCTGCTCCAGCAATGGACGCGGGAAGCCAGCGAGCGGGCCGCGCCTCCGCTACCCGCAGCCAAGCCCCCCGATGTGGCAGAGCAGCTGAGCCTATGGCTGGGAACCGTGGACGCCGTCCAGCTCAGCCGGGCGCTGCACGCGATCGAGAACCTGCCATCGCAAGCGGCCACTGCACCGCACCCGGCAATGGCGCTGAACATTACGGTACTCGCCGGCCTGGTAGCGAAGGTTCGGGCCGACCTCGAAGTGCAGCTGGCCACGAGGCCCACTGCACCCAAGCCACTGCGGGCCCGGGCGGACAACACCCCCGTGGAACTGCCCGACCCGAGGGTGGACACGGATTTCGCCACCCACGCGCCACGCTATCTGGACCTGCAAAAGCAGATGGAGCTGCGGCTGCAGCCCCTGCGGGCACAGTTGCGCCAGGCGATCGCACAAGGCGCCCCCAGATTGCGTCAGGTGGCGGCGCTGGACGCTGTGATGGAGCGCATGCTGGCACCGCGCGAACAACGGCTGTGGGCCTTGCTACCCGCACACCTGGAGCGCCGTATGGCGCACCGCCACCGGCAACACCAGCACAGGCTGACCACCCAAGGGTTGGCCGATGAGCCTGCGCGCTGGCGGCAGGCCGGAGGCTGGCTGTGGGCCTTCGAGCGCGACATGCAGGCCCTACTTGCCGCAGAGCTGCAAACGCGCATGGAACCGATCACGGGACTGCTGGAAGCAGCCCAGAACGACACAACAGGACAACAGGAATGAACAAGAGTGTGATGACAGCCATCTTCGCTGCGGGCCTTGCAGCCGCTGGCTGGGTGGGCTGGGGTTTTGTGGGCCACAGCCCGCTGGCACTGGCAATGACGGTGATGATCGCCGCCACCTACCTGCTGGGAGCCTGGGAGCTGATGCGCTATCGCGCGGCCACCGCCTCGCTGACGCTTGCGCTAGAGGCCCATCAAGAGCACCCTGCCCTGGATGCCTGGCTGGAAAGCCTCGACCCCGCACTGCGCCACCCGGTTCGCCAACGTATCGAAGGGGAGCGTGTAGCCCTGCCTGGACCTGCACTCACGCCTTACCTGGTGGGGCTGCTGGTCATGCTGGGCATGCTGGGCACCTTCGTGGGCATGGTGGTGACATTCCACGGCGCCGTGTTTGCCCTGGAGGCATCAGGCAACCTGGAATCCATCCGCAATGCACTGGCTGCGCCCATCAAGGGACTGGGTCTGTCGTTCGGCACGTCCGTCGCGGGGGTCGCCACATCGGCCGCACTGGGCCTGTTGTCCGCCCTGAGCCGCCGGGAGAGGCTGCAGGCGGTGCGCCAGCTAGATGCGCGCATCCCCACGCTATTCCGTGCCTTCTCGTCCGCGCAACGGCGTGAGGACACCTTGCTGGCCCTGCAAGCGCAGGCCCAGGCCCTGCCGCTGATTGCCGATCGCCTGCAAGCCATGATGGAAGGACTGGAGCGCCGCCACAGCCAGCTCAACGACCAGCTGCTGGCGCAACAGCAGGGGTTTCATCAAGAGGCCTCTGCCGCGTACACCCAATTGGCGCAGTCCGTGGGTACATCGCTGCAAGACAGCCTGAGCACCAGTGCCCAGCAGGCCACCGCCGCCATGCGCCCGGTGGTGGAACAGGCCATGGCGACGCTGGCACAAGAGTCCCAGCGCACCCACGAGCGGCTGCGAGAGCACACAGGCCAGCAGCTGCAAAGCCTCAGTGCGCAATGGGAGGGCACAGCACGCAAGGTGGCCGACACCTGGGCCCAGGCGCTCGACCAGCAGTCGAACACACAGGGCACGCTGATCACCCAGTTTGAGGTTGCAGTGCAAAAGCTCACGCAGACTTTCGACGAACGATCGAAAACGCTGGTGGACTCCCTGCACGTATCGGCTGCACAGCAACAGGCGGCCCAGGCGGAGTCCGACCAGCGGCGACTGCAAGGCTGGGCGCACTCCATGCAGGACATGGCTCGCAACATGGCCAGAGAATGGCATCAAGCGGGCAACCAGACGCTGGCCCAGCAGCAGGAGGTGGGCCAGGCCTTGGAGCGCACCGCACAGCAGATGGACCGGCAATTGCAAGCCACCACCCAGGCATTTGCACAACAGGCCGAAGCCCTGGTCACCACACTGCAGGCGACGGTAGCCGAAGCCCACGGTGCGCAGCGCGCTGCGGATACGCAGCGGCTCGCCGACTGGACGCAGTCCATGCACCAGATGGCCCAGAAACTCAGCGGCGAATGGCAAAGCGCGGGGGCACAAACTGCCGAACAGCACCAGACAACCGGCGCGGCACTCGCCCAAGCAGCCCAGCAGCTGGAGCACCGCCTGCAGTCAGCCAACAACGCATTTGAAGAACGCTCCGAGGCCTTGCTGGCTGCATTGCAAAGCACCGTCACCGATGCTCAGCAGGCGCAGCGCGACGCCGATGCGCAACGGCTGGCAGGCTGGAGCCAGTCCCTGGAGAGACTGGCCCACACGCTCAGCGCTGAATGGCAGCGCGCAGCCACACAGACCGTGGAACAACAGCGCGCCCTGATGCAGACCCTGGAAGACACCGCCACGCAAGTGAGTCTGCGACTGAACGCCCAGGTGGACCGTACATTGGGCAGCGCCACCGCGCTGATGGAGCAATCCGACGCCCTGCTGCGCACACGCATCGACAACGAAGCGCAATGGGTGCAAGCCCAGGGTCAGCGCATGGATGCGCTGACCCTGGTGTGGCGCGAGGAACTGACCACCCTGCGCAATGCAGAAGCCGCGCGCGGACAGGCGGCAGTGGACCGCCTGGATACTCTGCAAGCCGCCGTGGCAGAGCACCTGGCCACCCTGGGCGCTGCGCTGGAAGCCCCCCTGACGCGCCTGCTGCAGACCGCCTCCGACGTGCCGCAAGCGGCGGCCGAAGTCATTACCCAGTTGCGACAGGAAATGACACGCCTGGGCGAACGCGACAACCTCGCACTGGCCGAGCGCACGGCCATGACACAGCAGCTGGGCAGCCTGCTGCAATCCGTGAACGAAGCCGCTGTGCAGCAGCGCGCGGCCATTGACGCACTGGTGGGTTCCGCCGCCGAGGTGCTCGAACAGGCGGGCCAGCAGTTTGCACAGGCCCTGGGCGCACAGGCGGGCAAGGTGGACGAAGTGGCAGCGCAGGTCGCGGCCAGCGCCATCGAGTTGTCCAGCCTGGGGGAATCCTTCCAGCACGGCGTCGGCCTGTTCAGCGCCAGCAACGAGAAGCTCGTGGAGAGCCTGCAAGGCATGGAGGACGCCCTTCGCGAGTCCATGGGCCGCAGCGACGAACAGCTGGCGTACTACGTGGCGCAGGCCCGCGAGGTGATTGACCTGAGCATCAGCGCACAACAAGGCATCGTGGAAGACCTGCGTCGACTGCATGGCAAGGCCACAGCAGAACAAGGGGTGCTCGCGTGACCGGCGTGGACGACACCCTGGATGATGCTACCGACCAGACGGCACCGGTGTGGGCCGTCTTCGGCGATCTGATGGCGGGGCTGCTGGGTGCGTTTGTACTGATCCTCGTGGGCGTGCTGGTGGTGCAGATCGACCTGGTGGCCAGCCTGCAGCAGGAAGTGCAAAAGCGCCAGATGGAAGAGCAGCGGCGCATGGCGCTTGAGAAGGCCTTGGCCATTCCGCTGGCCAGCGGGCGCGTGACGGTGAACAATGGGCGCATTGGTATCAGCGGCAGCGTGCTGTTTGCCACCGGTTCGGACGAACTGCGTGCCGAGGGACGGCAACTGCTCAAGAGTCTGGTTCAGCCGTTGGGGGTTTACTTGCGGGAGCGCGACGAAATGCTGATGGTCAGCGGCTTCACCGACAACACCGCGCTGCTGCGCGGCAGCCAGAAGCGTTTTGCGGACAACCTGGAGCTGTCAGCCCAGCGTGCACTCACCGTGACCCGGGCTCTGATTGACGAAGGCATGCCATCGTCCCAGGTGTTCGCCGCAGCCTTTGGCGCCGAACAACCCGTGGCTGACAACAGCGACGAAAAAGGCCGTGCACAAAACCGCCGGGTGGAGATGGCCCCAGTCCCCAAGGCCGCCAACACCCGGTCCACCGAGTCTCCCCGCGCACCATGACAGATCCCCGTCTGGAGGCATTGCGTGCAGCGGGCGCGCACCACAACGACCCCGCGCGTTTTCACTACCTGGAGATCCTGGCGCGCCGCCTGCCCGGCCAATCAGCGGCCGTGCAGCGGCTGTTGGCGCACAAGCTCGATACGGCGCTGGCGAGCTACCCCGAAAACCCGCCCCACACACCTCCATCTCAGGACAACCAACGCCCCGCCCCTGCAGTATCTGCGCTGGCACAACTGAACCAAACCCTGGGAACCCCTCGGCGCAGCATCGCCAGGGACGACCCCTTTGCGATGGACATCGCTCCATTGCCTGCGCTCAAAAGCGTGCGCCATTTCAGCGAGGTCTGGTCGCACATCGCCGCCGAGCAGCAGGTGGTGCAGGCCCTGCACAGGGGGCCTGAGAACGCCGGGCCACTCAACGCCCACAAGCTGATGCTGCGCTCACTGAACCTGATGCGCTCCTTGTCCCCCGACTATCTGCGCCATTTCATGGCGCAAATGGACACCTTACTGTGGCTGGATCAGGCAAGCACCCGAGCCACAAGCCCCGCTCCGCGTTCGGTGCGCAAGACACGCAACAAGCCATAGACCGATAGATCCGCAGGCCTGCAACCAGAGCACAAACCACTGCTGTGTAGTCCCCGGCCCAACGCCCGGGGCGATGGAAACTGGCGCTTCGGCGCCTCCAACCGCTGACGCGAAACGTCACAGTACGTGGCTAGGCCATTGTTTTCAATACTGGAACAGTTAGTTTGCGACTTGGTGGTTTTTCCCTGAACACCATCGGCGTACAGTTCATCCCATCGATGAGCCGAACCCGCAAGGCGACTCACCGAACCCGGTTCAGGAATGGTTTTTGACCCGGCTTTTTTGAGACGCTTTTTTAGCTTTTAAGGATTTCCATCATGAACAAGACCGCCCGTTTCCTCTCCGTCGCCGCTGTTGCCGCTTTCGCCGCTTTTGGCGCCCATGCCGATGAAGCCGATGGCTCGCAATTTGCCCTGAAGTTCGACACGAACCGCACCCGCGCTGAAGTGCAAGCCGAAGCTGTAGTGGAAGCCAAGACCCACAACATGGAACCCGCAGGCTCGCGTGTGGTGACCTACAAGTCCACCGCTGACCGCGCTGCCGTGCGTGCACAGGCTGCCGAAGCCGTGCGCACCGGCCAGATCCCTTCGGGCGAATTCAGCGCCATGTAATTTGGCAGACCAACTGCTTGGGTTGGATTGAAGCAGTTGCGGGACTTCCCAGGGTGGTGGCACTTCGCGCGGTGCAGGTGCTGCTGTCATGGGGAGTGTTAACTGAACCGCAGGGGCGGGCAGGCAAAACGGGCTCCCTCTGGGAGCCCTTTTTGTTGCGTGCGAACACAAGCAAAACGTCGAACGCCTGTTGCATCTCCAAGCCGAAAGCCTTCGCGTCATCGCGAAAAACGAGCGTTCGCTACGCGCTCCCGGCCTTCAATGCCGCGCGTCGTTCAGCAAACTGCGCAGCCCACTCGGATACCGGCATAAAGCTGGGGTCCGAACGCACCACACGCTCCGTCTGGGCCCAGATGGCTTCGTCATCCTGATCCAGGTCCAAAGGATCACCGTGGGGCTGGCTCACGTACCAAGGAGTGTCCAGATAAACCTCCACCGTGTTGTCTTCCGGGTCCATGCAGTAAATGGATATCGCATTCCCGTGGTTAAGCCCGCGCATCTTCGACGCGCCCAGTGCCAAGGCGCGGCGACGCGCCTCGCGCAGATGATCAATGGTCTGGACCTTGAAGGACAGCTGCATCACGGTGCTCGGGGCATCTTCACCCCGCCCTCCAGCCAGCACCAACTGGTGGTGCTGATCACCGCGCCCGCTCAGAAACACGATCTCGAAGCGAAAGGTCACGCCCTCGCCACGATCAGTCTCCTGCATGTCGAACACTCCGGTATAGAAAGCCTTCATCACCTCCAGGTCACGGCAAAAAATGCCACAGTGAGCGAGATTGGCGGTATAGGGTGGGTTCACGTTGCGAGACTCCATGGGTTCAGGGAATGAGGACCAGCTTGCCCAGCGTGCCACCGATGTCCAACAGCTCGTGGGCCTGACGAACCTCTTCCAGTGGCATGCGCATGGCACGCGGTGCACGCACCTGGCCACTCGCCATGAGCGCAATGGCTTGCTCCATCAAGCTGCGGCGCTGAGCCACATCGGCATCCACCGCATGAATGGAGAAGGTGCGTATCGCCAGACTCTTGGCGAGCAGTTTGCGAAGCTCATCGAACACATCACTCGATGGTGGGCCTGCAAGGATGTTGTACGACACCGCCATGCCTGAGGGGGCCAGCGACCGCAGACAGGCGATAAACAGCGCCGCCCCCACATGATCAAAAGCGAGATCGACGCCACGCCCCCCAGTGAGCTCCATAACGCGTTGCGGCAGGGCCTGCACATCGCCATCAACAAGTTCGCTAACTCCGTTTTCCAAGGCGAACTGGCGTTTTTCTGGGGTTGATGCAGTACCGATGACGCGCAGGCCTCGCGAGCGCGCCACCTGGGCCAGCGCGGTGGCAACCCCACCTGCTGCACCGGGGATCAGGATCGCTTTAGCGGGTAGGTTGCCGTTGCTGGCCAGCAGCGCCAGTGCGAGCTGGAAGTTACCGAGACTCACCGCGTCCTCGAACGCAATGCTCTCAGGCAGCACAAATGGCACAACTTCGGGCACGCAGATCGCCTGCACGTAGCAGCCCCCGCGCTGTGGCAACTCTCGTGCACTGACCAGCACGCGATCACCCACAGACAGGCGGGTGACGCCCTCACCGATGGCATCGACGACACCGGACAGCTCATTGCCGGGCACGGCGGGCAGTGGGGGCATCCATTTGTAAGTACCGTTGCGAATCAGAACGTCCGGCCCACCTGCGCCTATGGCATGAGCCCGGACGCGTACCTGGCCCTGTCCGGGATGAGGTACAGGGATGTCCACCAAAGACAGAACCTCCGGACCACCCGTGACCTGGAGCTGCACGGCCTTCATCGTGCCAGTGGAAGAAGTCGCCATGTCTAACCTCAGCGCTGGCCGTCGTGTACAGACACCTGCTCGCGCGTCAGGCCGCCCAGGCGCGAGTGGACGCGTCCGCCATCGGCCATCACCAGTGCGAAAAGGATTTCGTCGGGGCGGGGCGCGTCCTGGATCCCCACCTCGGCACTGTTGAAATGGCTGCGGACATAGGCCGCATGGATGTAATGCAGTGGCACCATCAAGCGGTAGCCCGTAGCGGCCACGGCCTTCGCCGACGGCACGATGGCTTTGGGTTCACCCAGCACTTGTCGCATTGCCCAGCCCCCCGCTTCATGCCAGACGGCGCCATGCTCCAACTCGCCATTCACGCCGACGATGGCTGCCTTGCTATAGGCCTGTACTTTTTCCTTGCCCAGCGTAGCCACCAGCTCTTCAGCGAGCATCGTACCGAGGGTGCGCAGCTCGGCCATGAAGGGCAGCAGATCTGGCTCATAGCGGCCAGCGTAAGGATTGCGAATCACAGCGCAAGCAGAGGCGATACGCAGCGGCGTGTCTACGGGTGGTCCGCCCTCGTGGTACACCGTTTCAATGGTCAGGCTGCGTTTGCGGATAGCGATCAAGTTCATTCAAAAGTCCTTCGACAAGGTGATTGGAGTCATTGTTTGGGAATCTTGGCATCAGCCACTACCTGCTGCCATTTTTCGATCTCGTGGCTCACCATGACCTTCATTTCCTCGGGCGTGCTACCGCGCGCTTCGCCGCCCATGTCCTCCAGACGCTGCCGTACTGCAGGCGCTTGTAGCGCACGAAGCACCTCCGCATTGAGGCGATCAACGATCGGTCGGGGTGTTCCTGCGGGCGCCAGAAGGCCGGCCCACGAGCGCACGTCGTAGCCCGTCACACCTTGCTCCACGACGGTGGGAACATTGGGCAGGCCTGCCCACCTTTGGGGGCCGGTGGTTGCGATGGCGCGCAGCTTCCCCGCCTGGATGTTGGTCAATACCGCGGTCGGCGGAGCGATGATGAATGGCACATCGCCTGCCAGCAGCGCCGTGATTGATGCAGCATCGCCCCGATAAGGAACGTGCAAAAGATTGACTCGCGCCATCTTGGCCAGCAGCTCGCCCGCCAGATGGTGGGTTGAGCCCACGCCCGCAGTCCCGTAGCCAACCGATCCCGGTGCGGCCTGCGCGTTTGCGATGACTTCACGCAGGCTCTGGACTTTCGAATTGGCGTTGACAACCACCAGGAACGGAAAGAAGGTGATCGTGGAAACCATCTCGAAGTCCGCAACAGACTTGTAGGGGAGCGTGTTGTAGAGAGCGCCCGCCACCGCATGCCCCCCGGTGGCGAGCAGCAACGTGTACCCGTCGGGCTTTGCCCGCGCTACCGTGGTGGCGGCGATGGTGCCGCCAGCTCCAGACTGTGCCTCCACCACCACAGCCTGGCCCAAGGCTTTGGCCATCTCTGCGCCCACAGCGCGGGCGATGGCGTCCGCATTTCCACCAGGAGCGAACCCCTGATAGAGCTTGATCGCTCGCTCGGGATAGGCTTGGGCCAGGGCCGGCAGCGCCGACCATCCAAGAGCGGCCGCGCTGCAGGCGGCCAGGACGTGTCTTCTTTGCATGGTGTTTGTCTCCGTGGGCGGCGGCCGCGTGGGGCCTTGCTCTACCCTTGCAGGGTCTGGATGGAAGATCGAACGGGTAAATGGCGCCAGACGATGGTCAGCCCTGCGCAACCACTGGATTGCGCAGCACGCCGATGGCTTCAATCTCCACTTCCACGACGTCGCCAGGTTTCATGAACTGCGGCGGCTTCTTGCTCCAGCCCACGCCGGCAGGAGTGCCAGTGATGATCACGTCACCGGGGACCAACGTAAAAATGGTGGAGGCATACGCAATCAGGCGGGGGATCGAAAAAATCATGTGCCCTGTATGGCTGGACTGCACCACAACGCCGTTCAGACGCGTCTCCAGCTTGAGTTCGCGACCAGGCGCGATCTCGTCTGCAGTCACCATCCAGGGACCGAAAGCACCAGTGGATTCGAAGTTTTTGCCGGAGGCGATCTGCTTGGCATGGAACTGCCACTCACGCACGCTGGCATCGTTGTAGCAGCTATAGCCTGCAATGTGCGCCCAGGCGTCCGCCTCGCTGATGTCACGACCTTCCTTGCCAATCACTACGGCCAGCTCGCCCTCCCAATCCAGCGACTCCGAAACATGGGGACGGACGATCGGACCTTGATGTGGCGTCTGTGAACGCCACACGCGCAAGAAGATCGGCGGCTGCTCGGACAGCTCGCGCTGCATGCCAGCAGCGAGCACCTCCTGGTGGTGATCCATGTAGTTGCGCACCGCGCAGACAATTTTTTCGGGGCGAGGAATCACCGGCAGGAACGTCACTTCAGCCAACTTTGCGTCGGCCTTGAGATCTGCCACCAACGCATCCCGGCGCGCGAAGTCCGGGCTTGCGATGAAGCCAGCCAGCGTGGCATGGCCGGTTCGGATCGCCAGTTCGGCAACACCGTCACCGAGGACGGCACCCCAGGTTTCACGGCCGGCGATTGAGTAGGACATCAGTTTCATGGGTTTCCTAGAAAAGGGATGAAAGAGGAATCTGAGAAGGCACAACGATCAGAACTTGGACTTCTGGATCTTCTAATCTAGTGCATGAATGCATTTTTATGCACAAAATACAAATTATGCGTAGTGGTTTACACCGAGCGATTTGAGGGAACTTGCTTGGCCCCTTGTGCAAGAAGAGGCACTTGCAGACAACGGAAATGGGGAACTCAGAAGCGAAAAAGCCCACATGCGCGATGCATGCGGGCTCTGCACCACGCGAGTCGGGTGCGACCAGGAATGAGGAGGGGCAGGGCTGCCCAGGAACCGGCGAAATGCCTGTACCTAGACCATGCTCTGGCTCGCAATGGCAGTGGAGGGTCAGCCTCCCTGACCGTGCTCCAGCTTGCTCAGCACCGAGAGCACATTGCGCTCGGTACTCAAGATGTGCTCTTGCAAGAGTGCACAGGCGGTATCTGCATCGCGCCGCAGCGTAGCGTCCATGAGCTTACGGTGCTCGCTGGATTTGTGCTTAAAGGTCTTGCGAAAGCGCGCTGAAAACCGCCGGTAACGCTCCGCCTGGTCGAAGAGGCTTGCACTCCACGTCCGCAGGCGCTCTGATGGACTGGCTGAAATCAGTGCCATGTGAAAGGCAGTGTGCACGTCCGTCCACCCTTGGTCCAAAACGACCGGACCATCGCTAAGTCGGCCTTCTACCTTCTCCAAGCGGTGAAATGCCCCCACTACTTGCGCCTCCCACACGTCGTCACCGTGGGCAATCGATTCGCGCAGCGCCTGCACATCAAGCATCACACGCATGCGCGTGATGTCGCCCAAGTCCTCTGCAGAAATCGCCGTTACACGAAACCCTCGCCGTTCATCTGCCCGGATCAACCCCTCCTGGGCCAGACGACTCAGCGCCTCCCGCAATGGACTGCTGGAAAAGCCGTAGGCAGCTTGCAGTTCATCGAGCTTGAGCTTGGCGCCTGGACTGTAGGTGCCATTCAACACATCCCTGCGCAATTGCGCGAAGGCCTGATCCACCAGGGGCGGGGTGCGAGGGGATGTGTCTGTTTTGTACATGTTTTGAATTTTATGCATAAACTTCAGACATTGAAAGAACGAAAGAATCTCAATGAACACCAACCAGATGACACGTCCTATCCGCCTCCTCGCCATCTCCGGAAGCCTCCGCCGCGCGTCGCACAGCACTGCCGTGCTGCGAAGCCTCCAGCCGCTGCTACCTTCTGGAACCACACTGGAGTTGTTCCCTCTCGACGAGATCCCCATGTACAACGCAGATCTGGATGGGGAGCAACCACCGCCTCCAGTCGTCCAGCTCAAGAACGCCATTGAACGTGCGGATGGCCTGGTACTGTGTTCTCCTGAGTACAACTACGGCATACCCGGGGTACTCAAGAACGCGATCGACTGGGCTTCACGGCCGGGATTTGCATCTCCTCTCAAGGGCAAGCCCGCGCTCATCATGACGGCGTCGCCAGGCACGGCAGGGGGAGTGCGGGCACAGGCCCAAATTCGTGACGCATTGGCAGCCACACTGGCACGCCCCTTGGTGCGGCAGCACATCGCCATTGCTGGAGTCGCCGCGCGCATACAAGACGGTCACTTAGTGGACAAGCCTACTCTGGATATCATCCAAACAGGATTGCACGAGCTGGTCGAGGAGATCCGGTGGATCGCCGCGCGCAGCCAACAAGTCTGAGACAGAAGTCGCTAATAAGACCGGGCTTTAGCGGCCAGTGCCGATAGGGCTGGACTCGGCATCCAATCTTTGAATATGTGCCGGGTCACCCGAATGGAGTTCGCTCATGAAGATCGCCGTCTCAACTGTGGTTGCCGCACCGTTGAAAGAAGTCTGGCGGGCATACACAACACCCGAAGACATCAAACAATGGAATACAGCGTCCCCAGACTGGCACACGACCACCTCGTCGGTGGATCTGCGGCCAGGTGGCAAGTTCTCCTCTCGCATGGAGGCGAAGGACGGCTCATTCGGGTTTGACTTTGCAGGTGAATACACCAAGGTTGTGCCGTGCCAGCTCATCGAATACGCCTTCGGGGATCGAGCAGGACTCGTTGAGTTCAACGAGAGCACGGACGGAGTCAAAGTTACGGTCACATTCGACGGGGAGCAAACGCACTCCGAAGAGCAGCAGCGAGCCGGCTGGCAGGCTATCCTGGACAACTTTTCTCGCCACGTGGTCGCAAAGCTGGCGCCGCAATAGCGGCCAGCTCGCGGAGCCTCTTGCCCGTACATGCGACCTGCCCGAGGTCCGCATCCGCGCTGCGCTGCAGTCAGTGGCCGTGTTCGACCACCCCGACCGCAGCCAGCGCGGTCGCACCATCACGCATGCACACTACTTTGACCT